>DASWSI010000052.1:0-6226 GCA_036402715.1 Candidatus Limnocylindrales bacterium | reverse complement strand
CTCCGCCACGCTGACCGCCGCACCCAGCCACGGGTTGAGCATGCCGACCGCGTGGTTCGCGTCTGTCGAGGCGACGAGGGCCTTCGTCGTCCCCTTGATCCGGATCACCGCGGCTCCGTGCCCGGGCCCGGCGACGGTGTTCGCCTGGACGTGCGAATCGTACTGCTCGTAGACCGCGCGACGGCTCGACAGGTTGGCCGTGCCGAGGAGGGCGGTCAGCACCGCGCCCGGGTCCATGCCGCGTTCGGGCAGGACGTTCGTTGCGTCCTGGCGCGCTCGTGCCGGCACGGCGCCCGCGGCCCCATCTCGTCGGACGCCGGGCGCGCGCGCAAGCCGCTGATGGACGATCGCATCGCTCGTCAGCGCGGCGGCCGGCATGCGGGCGATCTCGCGCGACGCCGCGCCGGGGCGGCCGTCCGCCGTCACGCCGCCTTCGACGATCGCGATGTCACCGTCCGCGGTCACGCGCCCGATGACGGCGCACGGCAGTCCCCAACGCCCGCACACCTCGGCGACGGCGTCGTACTTCTCCGGAAGCACCGCCGCGAGCATCCGCTCCTGCGACTCCGAGATCATCACCTCGAACGGTTCCATCCCCGGCTCGCGCCGCGGAATCGCGTCGAGGTCGATGAGCATCCCCGTCCCGGCGCGGTCCGCGGTCTCGGACGTGGCGCAGCTGATCCCGCCGGCGCCCAGATCCTGGAGGCCCTCGACGAGCCCGCGCTCGATGAGCTCGAGCGACGCCTCGATGAGGAGCTTCTCGGCAAACGGATCGCCGACCTGCACCGACGGCCGCTTCGACGGGTCGTCGTCCGCGAACGTCGCGCTCGCGAGGACCGATGCGCCGCCGATCCCGTCGCGGCCGGTCGCGGACCCGAAGAGCACGACGAGATTCCCGGGACCAGGCGCGGACGCGAGCGTGAGCAGCCGCTCCTCGAGCAGCCCGATCGCCATGACGTTGACGAGCGGATTGCCCTGGTAGCTCGGGTCGAAGACGAGCTCCCCACCGACCGTCGGCACGCCGACGCAGTTGCCGTAGCCACCGACGCCGTGGACGACACCGGCGACGAGATGCCGGGTTCGGGCGTCCGTCGGATCGCCGAACCGGAGCGCGTCGAGGACGGCGATCGGCCGCGCGCCCATCGTGAAGATGTCGCGGAGGATGCCGCCGACTCCCGTCGCCGCGCCCTGGTACGGCTCGACCGCGCTCGGATGGTTGTGCGATTCGATCTTGAAGGCGACCGCGAGCCCATCGCCGATCGAGATGACGCCGGCGTTCTCGCCCGGACCGGCGACGACGCCCTCGCCCGCCGTCGGCAGCGTCCGCAGGAGTGGCTTGGAGCTCTTGTACGAGCAGTGCTCGCTCCACATGACGCTGAAGATCGCGAGCTCGAGATCGTTCGGCGGCCGGCCGAGCCGTGACCCGATCGCGTCGAGCTCCTCGTCCGTGACGCCGAGCCGGCGGTGGAGCGGCTCCGCATCCGCCGGGCGGATCTCCTCGGCGACGGTCATCGCGTCGCGAGCTCGAGCGGCCGCGAGCCGGCGGTTCGCGCGGCAGCACTCTCGACGAGCGACCGAATGATGAGGAGGCCGTCATCGGAGCCGAGGATCGCCTCGACCGCCGTCTCCGGATGCGGCATGAGTCCCGCGACGTTGCCGGCGGCGTTCGACACGCCGGCGATCGCGTGCAGCGACCCGTTCGGGTTCGCGCGGTCGTCCTCGCCGCCCGCGCGCGTGCCGTCATCGCGAACGTAACGGAAGAGGACACGGCCATCTGTCTCGATCGCGTCGAGCGTGTCATCGTCGGCGTAGTAGCAGCCCTCGCCGTGGGCGACGGGCATTCGCAACGGCCGCCGCTCCCCGACGGAGATCGTGAACGGCGAGTCGAGCCGCTCCGGCGCGATGGCGATCTGCCGGCTGACGAACTCGAGGTTCCGGTTTCGGAGCAGTGCGCCGGGCACGAGCCCGGCCTCGGCGAGGACCTGGAAGCCATTGCAGATCCCGAGGACGAGGCCGCCCTCGGCGGCGAATGCCGCGACGCCGCGCATGACCGGGCTGAACCGCGCGATCACACCGGCGCGGACGTAATCGCCATACGCGAAGCCGCCAGGCAGGATGACCGCCGCGACGCCATCGAGATCGGGCGACTCGTGCCACAGCCTGACGGGCTCAGCGCCCGCGACCTCCAGCGCGTTGATCGCATCGATGTCCCGGTTCGAGCCCGGAAAGACGACGACGCCGACGCGGACGGTCATCGAGTCGCTCCGACCGGCGCGGGTGCGGCGGGGCCGATCGATTCGACGGCGTACGCCTCGATCAGCGGGTTTGAGAGCAGCTCGGCGGCAAGCCGGTGGACGGTCGCGAGCGCGTCCTGTTCGGTCGCCCCCTCGACGGTCAGCTCGACCCGGCGACCGACTCGTACCGCGGTCACGCCGACGATCCCGAGATGCCCGAGGCTGCCCTCGACCGCCCGGCCCTGCGGGTCGAGGATGCCGGGCTTCGGCGTCACGTTCACGGCAAAGCGGAAGCTGCGCGCCGTCATTCGATCTCGTCCTCCTCGAGGTAGCGCTCGAAGCTCGCCCCGGTGATCCGTTCGAAGGCCTCGACGTAGCGTGCCCGCGTGCCGGCCACGACCTCGCCCGGCAGCTCCGGCCCTGGAGCCGCCTTGTCCCAGTCCTGCGTCTCGAGCCAGTCGCGGACGAACTGCTTGTCGTAGCTGGGCTGCGGACCGCCGGGCCGCCACGCGGCGGCGTCCCAGAAGCGCGAGGAGTCCGGCGTGAGCACCTCGTCGATGAGGATGAGGTCCGCGGGATCCGGCCATGTCCCGAATTCGAACTTCGTGTCCGCAAGAAGGATGCCGGCCGGCTCGCAGCGCGCGGCCGCGAACCGGTACAGCTCCAGCGCGACGTCGCGGATCCGCTCCGCCAGCCGTCGCCCGACGATCCGCTCCAGCTCCCCGTACGTGATCGTCTCGTCGTGCGTCCCGAGGTCCGCCTTCGTCGACGGCGTGAGGATCGGCTCGGGTAGGCGATCGCCCTCGCGAAGGCCGGGCGGAAGGGCGATCCCCGCGATCGAGCCAGTTCGGGCGTAGTCCTTCCAGCCCGAGCCCGCGAGATAGCCACGGACGATGATCTCGACCGGCAGGACGTCGACGCGCCGGCACAACATCACCCGGCCGCGAAGGTCGCGCGCGCCGTCCGCCGGCCGACGGACGCGCACGGCGCCGGTCGCGTCCGCGTCCTCGACCTGCATGAAGGTCGCCGGCAGCTCCGCGGGATCGACGTCGTCGAGGTCCGTCGACAGCAGATGGTTCGCGACGAGGTGCTCCGTCTCCGCGAACCAGAACCGTGACAGGCCCGTCAGGACCCGGCCCTTGTCCGGGATCGGCGTCGGGAGGACGACGTCGAACGCGCTGATCCGGTCCGATGCGACGAGCAGCAGCCGATCCGCTCCGACGGCGTAGAGGTCGCGGACCTTGCCGGCCCGGATGAACGTGTCAGCGGCCGGCATGTGACGTCCTTCGCGGTGATGCTGGCCGCGCCGCCGACCGACCGGCCGGCACGGACGCCGCCGCGGGTACGAGCGCGTCGAGCCGCGCGATGACGGCCGGGACATGCCGCAGGAACGAGGCGTCGTCGAAGCACGCGTCGAGCTGCTCGAGGCTCAGTCGCTGCGCGACCGTGGGGTCGACTGCGAGCAGGTCACGGAGCGGGCGCCGCTCGTCCGCCGCGCGAAGCGAGCCTCGCTGGACGACGGCATACGCATCCTCGCGGGACAGCCCGGCGTCCTCGACGAGCGCGACGAGGACCCGACTGCTTGCGTGAAGCCCGAGGCCGCGCTCGATGTTCTCGCGCATCCGCTCCTCGCGGACAAGGAGCCCATCGATGAGGGAGGTCATCCGGACAAGCATGTAATCGAGAAGGATCGTCGCATCGGGGAGGATGACCCGCTCGGCGGAGCTGTGGCTGATGTCGCGCTCGTGCCACAGCGGCTGGTTCTCGAGCGCCGTCGACGCGTAGCCGCGGAGCAGTCGCGCAAGCCCCGCGATCCGCTCCGAGAGGATCGGGTTGCGCTTGTGCGGCATCGCGGAGCTGCCCTTCTGCCCGGCGCGAAACGGCTCCTGCAGCTCGCCGATCTCGGTGTGCTGGAGGTTGCGGATCTCGGTCGCGAAGCGCTCGAGGGACCCGCCGAGAATCGCGATCGCGGCGAGGAGCGCGGCGTGGCGGTCACGCTGGACGATCTGGGTCGAGACCGGGTCGACGTGGAGCCCGAGCGCGGCGAGGACCTCTGCCTCGAGATCCGGATCGAGGTGGCTGTACGTCCCGACCGGGCCGGAGATCTTCCCCGTCCCGATCTCGTCGACGGCTGCCGCGAGACGCGCCCGTCCGCGGTGCAGCTCGAAGGCCCAGCCCGCGAGCTTGAGCCCGAGCGTCGTCGGCTCCGCATGCACCGAATGGGTCCGGCCCATCATCACGGTCGCGGCCTCCGTTCGGGCCCGCGCGACGAGCGCGGCGAGGAGCGCGTCGCAGTCGCGCAGCAGCAGCGCACCCGCGGCTCGCAGCTGAAGCGCCAGCGCGGTGTCGACGACGTCGCTGCTCGTCAGCCCGAGGTGGAGATACCGTCCGTCGGCCCCGATCGTCTCCGCGACCTGGGACACGAATGCGATGACGTCGTGGTCCGTGGTGCGCTCGATCTCGAGGATGCGGTCGACGTCGACGCGGGCACGCGCTTCGATGGCCTCGAACGCCGCCGCGGGCACGAGGCCGCGGCGGGCCTGGGCGCGGGCAACCTCGAGCTCGACCCGGAGCATCTGCGCGAAACGTGCCTCGTCGCCCCAGAGCGCGCCCATCTCGGCGAGGGTGTAGCGGCGGATCAAACCATCGCCTCCGTGCGCGGCCGGGCGGCGGGCGGCAGGCCACCACGCTCCGCCGACGCGGGCAGCTCCGCGGCGATGTCGTGGCGACGAGCGGCGCCATCGAACGTCACGACCTCCGCGGCCGCTTCAGCCGCGGACCGAGCGGCGGCGAGATGTGGGCCGCGTCCCACGATCGTCATGACGCGCCCGCCGCGAGTGACGTAGCCGCCGTCCGACGCCTGGGTCCCGGCATGGAACACGAGCGCTCCGAGGCGGGCCGCAGCGTCAAGTCCGGCAATCGGCTGCCCCGTCCGCGGCTGCTCCGGGTAGCCCGGTGTCGCGAGGACGATCGCGACGGCGGCATGCGGCGTCGTCGGCAACAGGGGTCGGTCGAGGCCGAGGCTCCGCGCCGCGCCGGAGAGGTTGCCGCGCGCACACGCGAGCAGCAGCGGGCCGATGGCGACGGCGACGCGGGGCAGCGCGATCTGTGTCTCGGGATCGCCGAATCGGGCGTTGCACTCGAGGAGCACCGGCCCATCCGACGTCAGCATCAGCCCGGCGAACAACGCCCCGACGAACGGCGTGCCGCGGCGCGCGAGCTCCGCGAGGATCGGCCGGTGGACGGTATCGAGGATCGTCTCGATCGCGGCATCGGTGAGATCCGGCAGCGGGCTGTAGCCGCCCATCCCGCCCGTGTTCGGCCCGCGATCGTCATCGAGCAGGCGCTTGTGATCGCGGGCCGCCGGCAGCGCGACGACATCGCGACCGTCTGTCAGCGCGATGACGCTCGCCTCACGACCCGCCACTCGGCGTTCGACGACGACGCGGGCGATGCCGTCCGAATCATCGAAGAGGCGATGAATTGCGGCGGCCGCTTCGGATCGGTCGCGACAGACCGTCACGCCCTTGCCGGCAGCCAGACCGTCCGCCTTGACGACGACCTCGAATCCGTCGCCGTCGAGCCCGGCCGCGAAGGCGATCGCGGCATCGCGCGCGTCGAACGCTGCGCCGTCCGCCATCGGGACGCCGGCCGCGCGCGCCACCTCCCGACAGAACGCCTTGCTCGATTCGATGCGTGCCCCAGCCGCTGACGGCCCGAACGTCGCGATGCCGGCCGCCCGCAGCTCGTCCGCGACACCCGCCGCGAGGGGCGCTTCGGGACCGATGACGACGAGCTCCGCGGCCTCATGCCGCGCGACGTCGACAACGGATCCAGCGTCGAGCGGGTCGACGCCGGCCGCGCACCGAACGCGCGGCTCGGCCGCGATCGCGTCGCTGCCGGGCGCGACGATGACCTCGTTGACGCCCGGCTCGGCCGACAGCTTCCAGGCGAGGGCGTGCTCCCGGGCGCCACCGCCGACGACGAGGATC
>DASWSI010000051.1:0-2723 GCA_036402715.1 Candidatus Limnocylindrales bacterium | reverse complement strand
TCTTCCGGCTCGACATGCCGGGCGGCGCGACGCCGGCGAAGACGCCCGGCCCGGTGAAGAACCCGGCAGGAAAGCCGACCAAGGCGTAGTCCGGCGCGGCCGAGCATCCGCGGATCGGCCGCATCTGGCCTAGCATCGGGGAGTGACCCCGGACCTCGAGGCGACGCTTCGCAAGCTGCCCGATCGCCCCGGCGTGTACCTGATGAAGGACAGCCGGGGCGACGTGCTGTACGTCGGCAAGGCGCAGAGCCTCCGGAGCCGGGTACGGAGCTACTGGCAGAAGCACGGCGGTTACGGCGAGGTCCACCGGATCCGCGAGGTGATCGACCGTGTCGCAGATGTCGAGTACACCCTCACGGACTCGGTCTCCGAGGCGCTGCTGCTCGAGGCGAACCTCATCAAGCGGTACAAGCCGCGCTTCAACGTCCGCCTCAAGGACGACAAGAGCTACCCGTACATCAAGATCACGCTCGGCGACGACTTCCCGCGGATCGAGCGGACGCGGAAGCTCCTGAACGACGGCAGCCGGTACTTCGGGCCCTACGCCAGCGCGAGCAGCGTCGACGAGTCGATGAACCTGGTTCGGCGCCTCTTCCCGTTCCGGACCTGCACGATCGACATCAAGGAGGGCCAGCGGGCGCTCCAGCGGCCGTGCCTCCTGTACCACATCAAGCGCTGCCAGGGGCCCTGCATCCAGGCGATCGACAAGGCCGCCTACCGCGCGGACGTCGCCCAGGTGGAGCTCTTCCTGGAGGGCCGCCAGGAGACGCTCGTCAAGGCGCTGGCGGGCGAGATGAAGGACGCGTCCGAACGCCAGGACTACGAGCGTGCGGGCATCCTGCGCGACAAGATCCGCGCCATCGAGCGAACGATGGAGAGCCAGAAGATGGCGGCGTTCGCAAGGACGGAGCTCGACCTCGTCGGGCTGGCGCGGCAGGACAACCAGGCGGCCGTCCAGCTTTTCGCGATCCGGAATGGGAAGCTCGTCGGGCGCGACGTGTATCTCCTCGAGGCGACCCGCGACGCCACGGACGACGAGGTTCTCGAGGGCTTCGTCCTCCAGTACTACGCCCGGGCCACCTCGACTCCGGGCCAGATCTTCGTCCCGAGCCTCCCGGCGGAGGCCGGCGACGTCGAGGCGTTCCTCACCGAGCGCCGCGGCGGACCGGTCCACCTGCGCGTCCCGCAACGAGGCGAGAAGCGGGAGCTGATGGCGCTCGCGACCCGGAACGCCACCGAAACGCTGGCGCGCGAGCAGGCCCGCTGGATGGCCGATCACGGCAAGACCCTCGCGGCGCTCGAGGAGCTGGCCGAGTCACTCGGGCTGCCCGGCCCACCGATGCGGATCGAGTGCTACGACATCAGCAACTTCCAGGGTCGCGAGTCGGTCGCGAGCATGGTCGTCTTCGAGGACGGCAAGCCGCGGACGGGCGAGTACCGCCGGTTCCGGATCAAGACCGTCGTCGGCTCGAACGACTTCGCGAGCCACCAGGAGGTGCTCCGGCGCCGCTTCCGGCGCGCCACGCTCGGCGAGGAAGGGAACGAGGAGGAGCGGCGCTGGAAGCTGCCGGACCTCGTCATCGTCGACGGCGGGAAGGGGCAGGTCAGTGCGGCCGCGGAGGTACTCGACGAGCTCGGGCTGCACGACCTCCCGCTCGCCGGCCTCGCCAAGGAGCGCGAGGAGCTGTTCCTTCCCGGTCGTTCGGTGCCGGTCGTCCTGCCTCCCACCTCGACGGCGCTCTACCTCGTCCAGCGGATCCGCGACGAGGCCCACCGGTTCGCGATCACGTATCACCGAGACCTCCGGGCGAAGGCGTCGATCCGCTCGGGGTTCGACGACCTCGATGGCGTGGGCCCGAAGCGGCGGCAGGCGCTCCTCCGGGTGTTCGGCTCGCTCAAGCGCGTCCGCGAGGCGCCGGTCGAGCAGATCGCCGCCGTGCCCGGGATCGGTCCTGCGCTCGCCCAGCGGATCAAGGCGTCGCTCGAGGCGTAGAAGTCCGCGCCGACGGCGTCCCGCGCGCCGCGTGCTCCTCGAGGCTCCCCGTGGCGGATCGTCGGGCGCCCGCGCGCCGATCCGCGGCGCGCGGTCCGGGGAGGCTCGGCGTTTCCTTGGTATCATCCGCGGCGGATGCGCAAGACCGGCCCGATTCTTATCGCCGTCATCGGCTTGCTCGCCCTCATCGTCAACTTCTACCCACGGTTGCGCCTGCCCGCCGGACCCGGCGAGGCGCCCAGGGTGATCGAGACGAAGCTCGGCCTCGACCTCGAGGGCGGGTTGCGGGTCGAGTACCAGGCCCAGCCTGCCGGTGGCCAGAAACCGGACGCCGCCGCCCTGAACGTCATCCGGACGATCATCGAGAACCGCGTCAACGGGACCGGCGTCGCGGAGCCCGTCGTCACGACGCAGGGGACGGATCGCGTCGTCGTGGAGCTCCCCGGAGTGACGGACCCGGAGTCCGTGCGGGCGCTCGTCGGGCGCACCGGGCGGCTCGATTTCATCCCGATCCCGAGCACCGCCACGCCGCCGGTCGAGGGCGCGACGATCACGTACCCGGCGCTGTTCAGCGGCGACCAGGTTCAGAGCGCGACGATCGGCACCAACCAGACCGGCGCCCGAACGGTGGACTTCGTCCTGAAGGGCGACGGCGCAAAGCTGTTCGCGGATCACACCGCGAAGAACGTCGGGCAGTACTTCGCGATCACGCTGGACGGGAAGGTCATCT
>DASWSI010000050.1:0-5503 GCA_036402715.1 Candidatus Limnocylindrales bacterium | reverse complement strand
TCCGGTCTGGCTGTGGCAGTGGCCGGAGGGCTACCAGGAGGTCCGGGCGACCTTCCGGTCCGCGCTCGACCGGATGAACGAGTACCCCGAGTTCATCTTCACGTCGGATTCCGCCGCGTACTACGAATGGGTCGAGGAGATCGACCCGGGGATGTTCGACGAGATCCGTGCCCGGGTCGACGAGGGCCGCTGGGAGATCGTCGGCGGCTGGTGGGTCGAGCCGGATTGCAACATCCCGGGTGGGGAGTCGTTCGTCCGCCAGGCGCTCTACTCGCAGCGCTACTTCCTCGACCGCTTCGGCCGAATCGCGACCGTCGGCTACAACGTCGACCCGTTCGGGCACAACGCGATGCTGCCGCAGCTGCTCGCCAGGAGCGGAATGGACTCGTACGTCTTCATGCGTCCGGGTCCGCACGAGATGCAGCTGCCGGGACCGGTCTTCTGGTGGGAATCCGCGGACGGGTCACGCGTCCTGACGATGCGCCTGCCGCACGAGTACTGCTCGCCGAACGAGGACCTCGGCAACCATCTCGACAAGTCGATCGCGCAGCTGCCGGACCGCTGGACCGAGATGATGTGCTTCTACGGCGTCGGCAATCACGGCGGCGGCCCGACCCGCGAGAACCTCGAGAGCATCCGCCGGCTCAGCGGCGCGGGCACGATGCCGCGGCTCGTCCACAGCACGCCGTCGCGGTTCTTCGAGCGGGTTCGGGAGGCGGATGCGGAGCTTCCCGTCGTCCGCGAGGACCTCCAGCATCACGCCGTCGGGTGCTACTCCGCGCACTCCGGGATCAAGCGGTGGAACCGCCGCGCCGAGAACCTCCTCGCCGTCGCGGAGGCATGGGCCGCCATCGCGGCGCGCGCCACCGGGCAGGTGTATCCCCGCGCGGATCTCGACCGCGCGTGGAAGAACGTCATGTTCAACCAGTTCCACGACATCCTTGCCGGGACCGCCATCGAGCCGGCGTACGACGAGGCACGCGACCAGCTCGGGGAGTCATCGGCGATCGCGGGACGGGCCGCGAACATCGGGATCCAGTCGCTGAGCCGGAGGATCGGCATCAGGCCGTCGCCGGGCACGACGCCGGTCGTCGTCTTCAACCCGCACGCGTGGCCCGTCCGGACGACGGTCGAGTTCGAGTTCGGCGGGCTCAAGCCCGGCGACGGGCTCGTCGACGAGCTCGGCACACCCGTCGCCTTCCAGCCGACGCAGTCGTACGCGACCGTGTCGGCGTGGCGCAGCCGGATCGCGCTCGCGGTCGACGTGCCGCCGCTCGGCTACCGGACGTATCGGGTGGTGCCGGGGACCTCACGGCCGACGGCGACGACGCTCCGTGCGACGGACACGCTGCTCGAGAACGAGCACCTGCGCCTCGAGCTCGACCCGTCGAGCGGACGGATCGAGCACCTCGTCATGCGCGACGACGGACGCGACGTCGCGGACATCGCGAACCCGGACCGACCCTTTGCCGCCGTGGTCGACGACACCTCCGACACCTGGGGCCACCGGCGGCTCGCGTATCGCGACGAGATCGGTGCGTTCGAGGCGACTGCGGTCTATCTCGTCGAGTCCGGCCCGGTCCGTGCCATCGTCCGCGTCGAGAGCCGGTTCGGGGCGTCGCGGCTCGTCGAGGATTTCGTCCTGTCGGCCGGCGACCGCGCCCTGGAGATCCGCGTGATCCTCGACTGGCACGAGGACGCGAAGCTGCTCAAGCTGCGATTCCCCACCCGAATCTCCACCGCGACGGCGACGTACGAGATCCCCTACGGGACGATCGACCGGCCGGCGAACGGCGAGGAAGAGCCGGGACAGCGCTGGGTCGATGTCACGGGCACCGTGGAAGGTGGCGGTCCGCTCGGGGTGGCCGTCATCAATGACGGCAAGTACGGCTTCGATGTCGTCGGTGGCGAGATCGGCGTGACGGCCGTGAGGAGCCCGATCTACGCGCACCATGAGCCGCGCATCCCGACCGCGGGAGTCCGCTACCAGTACATGGACCAGGGCCAGCAGCGGTTCACGCTCGCGCTGCTTCCGCACCGGGGGTCGTGGACGGACGCGGGCGTTACCCGCCGAGCGCTCGAGCTGAACCAGCGTCAGACAGTCCTCATCGAGTCGTTCCATGACGGGCCGTTGCCGCAGGTCGCTTCCTACGCGTCGATCGAGCCGGACAACCTCGTCGTCGGCGCGCTGAAGCTCGCCGAGGACGGCGATGATCTCGTTGTTCGCGCCGTCGAGACGACCGGCCGGCCGGCCGCCGCCCGAATCGACCTTCCGGCATGGGGCCGCGAGATCACGTTCGACGCCGGGCCGTACGAGATCCGAACGTTCCGCGTCCCGCGCGATGCCGATGCGCCCGTCGTCGAGACGGATCTGCTCGAGCGGCCGCTCGCAGCGGAGGCCGGTGACGCCGCGGCTTCGGGACGTCGTCGCGGCGCCGCCGGTTCGTCGCGCCCGACCGCGGCCGGATGAGGCGGTCCGCTTCGCTCGACGGCAGCGAGTGGGAGCTGCGGGGCTTTCTCGGCATCGATGCCGCCGTTCAGGCAGCGGAGCGCGGCTCCGTCGGCGACCATCGCGGATGGGTCCGGGCGAGGGTGCCCGGCAGCGTCGTCGACGACTTGTGGCGCGCCGGCGAGGTGCCCGATCCGTACTTCGAGCGCAACAGCCTCGCGATCGAATGGGTGCCGGAGCGGGCGTGGGTCTATCGGCGAGCGATCCGCGTCGCGGCGCCGCTCACGCACGAGCGCGCGTGGCTCCGGTTCGATGGCGTCGACTACGCCGCCCGGGTGTTCCTCGACGGACGGCCGATCGTCGTTCATGAAGGGATGTTCGAACGCTTCAAGCTCGACGTCACGTCCGCGCTCGCCGATGGCGCGGAGCACCTCCTCGCGGTCGTCGTCGAGCCGGCGCCGCCGAGCGAGCCGCAGCTGGGACGCACGAGTCGGGTTCGGGTCCACAAGAGCCGGATGACGTACGGCTGGGACTTCTCGCCGCGGATGATCCACCAGGGGATCTGGCGATCGGTGACGCTGACGACTGTCGGTGGCGGGCGCATTCGTGGCACCGCCGTCCGCACCGAGCTCGCTCGCGATCTCGCGACGGCCAGCGTCGACATTCGGGTCGCTGTCGAGGCGGCGAGGGCCGCGGCGGCGGTCGCGGCCCGTGTCGAGGCGGTCCTCCTCGACGCCGGCAACGTCGCGGGCGAGGCGGCCGCGGACGTGCGAATTGCGGATGGAACGGAAGAGGTCCCGCTCCGGATCGACATCGCGAGCGTTCGGCCGTGGTGGCCGAACGGGCTCGGTGAGCCGTCCATGTACACGGTCCGCGTGAGGCTGCTCGTCGATGGCGAGCTCGCGGACGAGCGCGAGACGAGCGTCGGCTTTCGGTGCGTCGAGCTCGCCCAGAACGAGGACGCACCGACGGGAGCGCGGCCGTACACGTTCGTCGTCAACGGTCGGCGCATCTACATCAACGGCTGGAACTGGGTCCCGATCGATGTCCTCTACGGGGTGCCGCGCCCGGAGAAGCTCGCCCATCTCATTCGGCTGGCCCGCGCGGCGCACGTCAACCTGCTGCGTGTCTGGGGCGGCGGCGTCATCGAGAGTGACGCGTTCTACGACGCGTGCGACGCCGCCGGGATCATGGTCTGGCAGGAGCTGAGCCAGTCGAGCTCCGGCATGGAGAGCACGCCGGCGAGCGATCCCGAGTTCGTCGCCCGGATGGTCGCCGAGACCGAGGCGATCGTCCCGCTCGTCGCGGCGCACCCGTCGCTCGTCGCGTGGTGCGGCGGCAACGAGCTCGAGGACGAGCACGGGCCGCTGGATGAGCGGCACCCGCTGCTTGCCGCGCTCCGCCATGTCGTCGAGCGAATCGACCCGGGACGGATCTGGCTCCCGACTTCGCCGACCGGGCCGCAATTCAGCAACCGCCTCGACGTCATCGAGGCGGACCCGACCAGCCTCCACGACGTCCACGGCCCGTGGGAGCACCAGGGCCTCCGCGCCCAGCAGGAGCTGTACGACCGCGGCACGTCGCTGTTCAACAGCGAGTTCGGCGTCGAGGGGATGACGAACAAGCGGACGCACGACGCCGTCATCGGGCCGGAGCATCGCGTGCCGCCGACCCGCGACAACGCGGTCTACCGGCACCTCGGGGACTGGTGGATCAACGAGCCGCTCGTCCAGGCCGCGTTCGGTGGACGCCTTGACGACATCGAGCTCCTGCGGCGCGCGAGCCAGCTGCTCCAGGCGGAGGGGCTGCGCTACGCGGTCGAGGCCAACCGCCGCCGCGCCTTCCACAACAGCGGATCCATTCCTTGGCAGCTCAACGAGTCGTATCCGAACGCCTGGTGCACGGCCGCCGTCGACCATCGCGGCGACCCGAAGCTCGCCTATCACGCCGTCCGTCGGGCGTATGAGCGGGTGCACGTCTGCGCGCGATTCGACACCGTCGCGTGGGGCGGCGGGGGGGAGTTCCGGGCGAGCGCCTGGGCGTGGAGCGCGGCCGAGGATATCGATGCGGCTCATGTCCGGGCGGCCCTCAGGACGCTCGACGGAGCGGTGCTCCACGAGTGGCGCGCGACGGTCGACCTGCGTGACGGACGGGCGACGTGTGCGGCCGAGATCGTCGCGCCGGTCCCGGCCGCGCCGCTGTTCCTGCTCGACCTCGAGCTGGCGGCTGCGGACGGCGCGGCCCTGTCCGCCGCCCGCTACCTGTTCGCGTCCGGCGCCGATTTGTCGCCGCTCCTCGACCTCGACCCGGCGATCGTCGAGGTCACGACGACCCGAGACCGTGATGCGTGGCGGCTCGACGTCCGGCACACGCGCGGGCTCGCGGCGATCGGGCTCGTGCTCGAGGACGCGCGACCGATCGCGACGCCGGGGTGGGCCGAGCCGTCCGACGGCGGGTTCCACCTCTTGCCCGGTGAGTGCCGCCAGATCGAGATCGAATGGGCCGACGCGCCGAGTGCCGGTCGCGCGCTGCGACTCTCCGGCTGGAACGTCGATGCGATCGCCGTCGCCTGACGTCGTTGCTGCGCCGCGTATCGACGGCGGCGAGATCGTCCTGCCATCGCGTGACGGGCGGCGTGAGCGTCGGCTGCCGTTTCTCGTCGGTGTCATCGATGAAGCGGGGCGGATCGACGCGGTTGGGGCGGCGACGCTGACGGCGACGCATGACGGCGGCTTCACGGTGTCGGGTGCGAACCGCGCGTTCGCCGTTGACTCGCGCTGGTCGCCCGAGAGCGCGGCCGGCCTTCGCGACGTGGAGCTCCTGGTCACGTGCACCGAGCCCGCGGGATGCCGTGGCGGTCTCGTCGTCGCGTTGCGTCTCGGACCCACCCAGACGCCGCGATGGCTCATTCCGGGGCTCTTCTACGGGGAGAATCGGCCGGCCGCGTGCCGCGTCGTCTACCCGCGGTTCGCGGCCGAGCCATCGCTCGACGATCCGTTCGAGTCCGATCGGTGGAGCTTCCGCTCCGACCGTGCTGCGACCCCCGTGGTGTTC
>DASWSI010000049.1:0-1586 GCA_036402715.1 Candidatus Limnocylindrales bacterium | reverse complement strand
CACCCGACCGGCTATCCGACCTACCTCCTTCTCGGCCACGTCGCCGAGCTTCTGCCCGTCGGGACCGTCGCGTTCCGCGCGAACCTACTCTCGGCCGTGCTCGTCGCGGCCGCGCTCGGTGTCGCGGTCCTGATCGCCGTCCGGCTCGGCGTCCGGCCGGTTCTCGCTGCCGCGGCGGCGCTGACGCTCGGCGGCATCGGCACGGTGTGGGCCGCCGCAACCGTCGCCGAGGTGAACCCGCTGCATCTCCTGTTCGCCGCGCTGCTCGTCCACCGGGCACTCGTGTGGAGCGACGCACGGCGAACGCCGGACCTGGCGATTGGCGGCCTCCTGCTGGGACTCGGCGTCGGCAACCATCTGCTGACGCTGACGATCGCGCCGTTCCTCGTCGCGTTCGTCGCGTGGACCGGACGTCGAGCGCTTGCGGCGAGACCGCGACTCGTGGCGATCGCCGGGGGCGCCGTTGCGCTCGGCCTCGCCGTCTACCTCTACATCCCGCTCCGGGCGGCGATGGACCCGCCGCTCGCCTACAACCACCCGAAGGCATTCGACGATGTCATGTGGCTCGTCACCGGCCGGCAGTTTCGCGACCAGTTCGACTTTCTCTCGTCCGCCGGCCCGGGCCGGGCAATCGCCGCCCTGCCGGATCTCGTCGCGCTCGCGGCCTCAAGGGCGCCGCTGATCGTCCCGGTTCTCGGAGTGGCCGGCCTCGTCGTGCTCGTGTTCGCCCGGCCCGCCGCCGCGGCGCTGCTCGGGTCGATCCTCGTCATCGGCGTGTACGTCTGGGCGAACTACCTTCGACTGGAGCACTACCTGCTCGTTCCGTGGCTCGTCATCGGGATCGGCGTCGCGGTCGCGTTCGAGTGGCTGGCGAGGCTCGTCACCCGCGGTGCTCGCGCGGGCCGGACGCGCGGAATCGGGCCCGCCGTCGTGGTCGCGGGCGGCGCGATTCTCGCGGTCCTTGTCGCGTCCGCGAACTGGGGCGTGATGGACCGCAGTGCGGATCGCTCCGGCAATGCGTATGTGGACGAGGTCCTCGCCGCACTCCCGGCGAACACCGTCCTCCTGTCCGAGTGGGACGTCTCGACGCCGCTCTGGTACGCCAGGCTCGTCGATGGGCGCCGGCCCGATGTCACCGTCATCGACGACTCGAACATCGTCTATGACGGCTGGGGAACGCGCGAGAAGGCCGCCGCCTCGTTCGTCTGCGACCGCCCGGTGTTCATGCTCCGGCTCGACGAGCAGGCGCTCGAACCGACCCGCGCGATGTTCCGCGTGGAGCCGGTCGCCGGGCTACGGGTCGCGGTCGGGGGCCCCACCGCGACGGTTACCCGGACGCTGTACCGGATCCTGCCCGGGCCCGGAACGGCGTGTCCCGGCTGACCGAGGTGGTCGCGAGCCGGTAGCCGGCGGCGGGGCGGAGCCGGCGGCAGCACCGAGCGCGCGGCGCGCCGAGCCGCCAGACCCGCGATGCCCCGTTCTTCTCAAATGTCACTCCCGTGAGAATTGGCCAAGGAAATCCGGTCATACGCGCGCCCGGGTGTCGTAAGAGAGAAGATCCAACCGAGGTCGTGCGTGGCGGGCCG
>DASWSI010000048.1:0-8939 GCA_036402715.1 Candidatus Limnocylindrales bacterium | reverse complement strand
GAATCGAAACGGCCCCCGGATCGTGATCCCGGGGGCCGTCGACTGAGCGTCGAAAACGCTACGGCGTGACACCGTAGCTCGCCAGGAACGCCTGGTCGTCCGGCTGGTCGAGCCGGTAGACGCCGCCCTTGCCGCCGCAGTTCGGGCTCTGGCCCCACGACGTCACCGCAACGACGAGGTTCGAGCTCGTGTTGTCGAACGTCGGGCCGCCGGAATCACCGAAGCACGTGCCGCCGGTCGCGGTGTTGTTCGAGATGACCATGTAGGCGTTTGCGGGATGGCTGGTCAGGCTGTCGAGCTTCGGGGCGGACTTCATCCGGGTGTCGCCACCGAACTCCTTCTTGCCCTGGACCTGCTCGAGGCCGTAGCCGACGGTCTCGAACCGCTGCGTGGAGCGCGGCGTCGAGCGGTACCGCTCGAGCCAGTTGAGCGGCGCGAGCCTGCCGTAGGTCGGCTTCGTCACCGCGGACGCGAGGACGTCGATGCCCGCGTCGTGGACGAAGAACGCGTTGTCGTCGTACTGCGGATGCGGGTGCGCCGTCGCGCGGTGCCAGGCGCTGCTCGCGTTGAGCGCCGCCGCCCAGGCCGCGTAGCGCTGCGGGTTCTGGTTCCTGGCGAAGGTCGAGCTCGGCGGCAGGATCGAGAAGTCCGGCACCTCGCTGAAGTTGATCCAGACGTCATTGCCACCGCCGCCACCCTGCGCGGCCGTCGTGTCGACGCCGCCGTGAGTCGTCGAGACGCCGTTGCTGCCGACGCCGAACGTGCAGTGCCCCGCCGTGACGAGAATTCTCGAGTTCAGGAGCGTGCCCGAGCAGGTGAACCAGCCACCCGGGGCGTCGAACCGCGAGTCCACGGCGTCGGGCACGTAGAAGAGGAGCTCACCCACGTAGGTGTGCTCGCTCGCGTCGGGGACGCCATTCGTGATCGCGCCAACCGGGGCCGCGATGGTCAGGGCGGCGACGAGGGCGGCGAGGAACGCGAGCTTTCGGCGCATTGGGTCTCCTGCTGAACTCCCCGCCGGGCTTCCGAGTCGCGGGGACGGTGATGGTAGACCCGATTCGCCGAAGACGGGAGCGCTCCACCCCGGGCGTCGCGCCGGTGCACCACCTGGCTCAGAGGGACCGTCCGATCCGCGAGAGCTGGTCGATCATCGCCGGGCCCAGGAGGATCAATGCGATGGCGGCGAGGATGACGAGGATCACACCGAGGGCGATGACGACGACGCACGCGGTTGCGAGCCCGCTGCGGCCTTCGCCACTCGGCCGGACGACCGCTGAATTCGCGAAGCGGTCGTGGATCCCCTGCTTCGTCGGGCTGGTCGCCGTCGAGATGAGGATCACGAGGATCCAGATCGCCTCGACGAGTGACCCGACGCCACCCGCGGACCGTACGAACGTCAGCAGCCCGAGGACGCTCCCCAGCGCGAACCACCGTCGGACCGCTTGCGAGAAGGACAGCGGCCGACCGTCGAACGCGTTGCCGACCTGCAGGTGAAAGAGCCGCTGCCCGAGCGTCGCACGCCGGCCGCCGCTCCACGAGGCGATGAAGTAGACGGCACCGATCGCGAAATAGATCAGCGACACGATCGGGTTCGTGGTCGAGACGTTGAATGAGGTGACGTTCACCGAACCCGACGTCGAGAACGTCGTCTGACCCTGGCCGAGCACGGCGGCCACGATGAACCCGATGATCCCGAGGATGATGATGTCGACGACGTACGCGACGATCCGCGTGACGGTATCGGCGAACGAGAGGCCCGGAGCTCCAGGGACGGCCGGCCCCGTGGCCGGCGGCGGCGGCGGTGCCCAGCTGACGAGTGGCGTCGCCGGGGGCTCGGACGGCGGGGGCACGGCTGGCGGTGGGTCGGATGGCGGCGGTGGGACATTCCCGCTGGGCGGCTGGGAATCCATCACATCTCCTCGGTGGCGGTGGCCGCCATCCTACCGGCCCGGCGAGCGGCTACACCGTCCGTTCAGGCTCGCAACCCGGCGCGAAAAACGCGCGGGCCGCGGCGATAGACTGCGCTTGGCCGCTCGTCTCGGCCGGCAACTGAGGGAGGCCCGCATGACACCGCAGACCCGCATTCGCCCAACAGGCGTCACGATTCTCGCCGTGCTGTCCGGGATCGCCGGTGTCCTGGCGCTGCTCGTCGGGCTCGCCGCGATCGGCCTCGCCGGCGTCGCGGCCGGCACGATCGGCGGCCAGCAGGGTGCGGCCGTCGGTGGGCTCGTCGTCGTCGGTGGACTCATCGCGTTCGTCTATGGCGCGCTTTCACTCGCGTTCGCGTACGGCGCGTGGACGCTGAAGGCATGGGCCTGGCTCCTCGGGATGGCCGCCCAGGTCCTGTCGCTCGTCGGCTCGGCGCTCCAGGTCGCCGGCGGCGCATCCGTCGGCAGCGTCGTCGTGTCCGTCCTCATCGCGATCGGGATCCTCTACTACCTGAACACAGCGGGCGTCCGAACGGCGTTCGGGCGCGCCTGAGGGTTCGCCTCGGCGGCGAGTGCCGCGCCCCACGCGGGCACATTGGCAACGGAAACGAAGCCCCGGCCATCGCGGCCGGGGCTTCGCGCTTGCTGCCGAACGTTGCGGTTCGGGGACGGGGGTTGACGCGCCTCCCCGAGATCGGGCACCATCCGCGGACCGTGACTCACACCACGCTCTCCTGGTCGATGTGTATGCGCTGGCGGCCCCGCCGTGTGGAGGATGGGGCCTGAGGTCACGCGCACCAGCGACGGGTAGCGGGACCACAGGCGAGTCCCGGGGCCGCGGATCCTGAAGGCAGGAGCCGCGGTTTTTTGTTTCCTCCGACTGCGCGACGGGTAGCCGCCGAGATCGATACCGACACCGGCGCGGGCGCGCGCCGGCAGGACCGACATCAGGTCAGCTACCCAGGAGAAACCAAGTGCCAATCACGAGCTTCCAGCCACTCGTCGAAGCGACGAGAGTCGCCCTCGCCGCCGGTGCACCGACGGCGGGCCTCCGGACGTTTCGCGTCGAGAGCCGCCAGGAAGCCGGACTTCGGAGCCGCGTCCGGATCCGCTCGTTCGACGTGGGTGTCGACGAGCCGCCGACCCTCGGTGGCACAGACACGGCGCCCAACCCCGTCGAGTACGCGCTCGCCGCGCTCGCAACGTGCCAGGAGATCACGTACCGCCTCCACGCCGACCACCTCGGCATCCCGCTCGACTCCGTCGCAGTCACCCTCGAGGGCGACATCGATCTCCGCGGGTTCTTCGGTGTCGACGACGCGGTGCGGCCCGGCTTTAGCGCGATTCGCGGCGAGGTGACGCTCGACTCGCCGGCGTCGCCGGAGGACATCGAGCGACTCCGGGTCCATGTCGACGCCCATTGCCCGGTCCTCGACCTGCTCACCACCGCCACCCCACTCACGCTCTCCGTCGCGACCGTCACCAAAGCGGTCGCCTGACGAACCAGAAGAAAGGGAGAACACCAATGGCCGATCTCGATCTCACGACTCTCCGCCCGGAAACCCTCGCGCTTCACGCCGGGCAGAAGGTCGATCCGACGACGAAGGCGCGCGCCGTCCCGATCTATGCGACGACGAGCTACGTCTTCGACGACGCGGCGCACGCCGCCCGGCTCTTCGGCCTCGAGGAGTTCGGGAACATCTACACCCGGATCATGAATCCCACGAACGACGTCTTCGAGCAGCGCATTGCCGCGCTCGAGGGCGGCGTCGCCGCGCTCGCGGTGTCGTCCGGCCAGGCCGCCGAGACGCTGACCGTCCTCAACCTCGCCCGCGCCGGCGACAACCTCGTCAGCTCGTCCAGCCTGTATGGCGGGACGTACAACCTCTTCACCCACACCCTGCCGAAGATCGGGATCACGACCCGGTTCGTCGACGGGACGAACCCGGCCGCGTTCGCGGCCGCGATCGACGAGCGGACGAAGGGCGTCTTCATCGAGACGATCGGCAACCCGCGGCTCGATGTCCATGACCTGCAGGCCATCGCCGACGCGGCGCACGCCAAGGGCGTGCCGCTCATCGTCGACAACACGTTCGCGCCGCTCCTCTCGCAGCCGATCAAGCACGGCGCCGACATCGTCATCCACTCGGCCACGAAGTGGATCGGTGGCCACGGAACGGCGATCGGCGGCGTCGTCGTCGACGGCGGCACGTTCGACTGGGCGAAGTCGGAGCGATTCAAGGCGGACTTCGTCGACCCGGATCCGTCGTACCACGGAATCAGCTATGCGACGGCGTTCGGCAACCTCGCCTTCATCCTGAAGCTGCGCGTCCAGGGCCTTCGCGACGTCGGTGCGGCGCTGAGCCCGTTCAACTCGTTCCTCTTCCTCCAGGGTCTCGAGACGCTTCCGCTGCGGATCGAGCGCCACAGCCAGAACGCGCTGACGGTGGCCCAGTGGCTGGAGAAGCGCGACGACGTGACGTGGGTCAGCTATCCCGGCCTGCCGTCGCACCCGTCGTACAAGCTCGCCCAGCGGTACCTCAAGGGCGGGTTCGGCGGGATCGTGACGTTCGGCGTCAAGGGCGGGGTCGATGCGGGCCGAAAGCTCATCGACAGCGTGAAGATCTTCAGCCTCCTCGCCAACGTCGGCGACGCGAAGTCGCTGATCATCCATCCCGCGTCGACGACGCACTCCCAGCTGGGCACCGAAGAGCAGGCGTCGACCGGCGTCACGCCGGACCTCATCCGGCTGTCGGTCGGGCTCGAGAACGTCGACGACCTGATCGCCGACCTCGAGCAGGGCCTCGCCGTCGCGACAGGTTCGAGCGCAAGCCGGAACGGCGAGCTCGTCGGGGCGCGATGACCGTGGATATCTCTGCCCGCGAGGAGGCCCCGAGCATCGGCTCGGGGCCTTCCCGGGGGATCCTCACGACCGGAACGGGCGCCGTCGAAACGGCGGCGCTCGGCGCCTTCCGGCTCGATTCGGGAGTCGTCGTTCCGGATCTCGTCGTGGCGTATCGGCACGACGGCCCGCCGCCATCCGAGGCGCCGCAGGTCCTCGTCGTTCATGCCCTGACGGGGTCGGCGGACGCGGCTGGTGACTGGTGGGAGCCGCTGATCGGCCGCGGCCGCGCCCTCGACACGGAACGGTTCGGGGTCGTGGCCGCGAACCTGCTCGGTGGCCGGTACGGGACGACCGGGCCGACGTCCCGCGACCCGGCGACGGGCCGCCCGTACGGGAGCGCGTTCCCGCACGTCACGGTCCGCGACCAGGCGCGGGCACAGTGGCGATTCCTCGACGCCCTCGGTGCCGAGCGGCTGGCGCTCGTGACCGGCGGGTCGCTCGGCGGCATGGTCGCGCTCGAGGTCGCGCTCGAGCGCCCGGGCGCCGTCGATCACGTCGTGCCGATTGCCGCACCGGCAGCCACGGGACCGCTCGCCGTCGCCTGGAACCGGATCCAGATCGAGCTGATCGAGCGCCTTGGAGTCGACGGGCTGAGCCTCGCTCGGCAGCTGGCGATGACGACATATCGAAGCGAGGTCGACTTCGACGAGCGCTTCGGGCGCCGGATCGAGCGCGACGGACGCGCGTCGATCGTCAGCTACCTCGACCACCAGGGCCAGAAGCTCGTCGAGCGGTTCGATGGCGACACGTACCGCGTCCTCGCCGCGGCGATGGACACCCATGACATCGGCGCCGATCGCGGCGGGCTGATCGCAGCGCTTCGCGCGCTCGCCGCGAACCGCGTCCGGCTCACGGGCGTCGGGATCGAGGGCGACATCCTCTACGGCCCTCGCCAGGTCCAGGTGCTCGTCGACGCGGCGAGCGACGCGGGCGTCGACGCGCGGTATCGCGAGCTCCACTCGTCGAAGGGGCACGACGCGTTCCTCGTCGAGTGGCCGCAGCTGACCGAGATCCTCGCGGAGGCGCTGGTCCCAGTCGCGGTTCGGTAAGCCGGGACGCGGTCCGCGGGTGCCGAGGGCGCCGACTTCCCGGCCACGTGGCACCCGGTCCCCCGCGCCTAGAGGCCCTCGTAGACCTCGGGGTTGACCGGCGTCGGAAGGCGCTCGCCGCGCAACCCGGCGAGCAGATTCGCGGCCGCCATCTCCGCCATCTTCCCGCGCGTCGCTCGCGACGCAGAGGCGATGTGCGGCACGACGAGGCAGTTGTCGAGGCTGAGCAGCGGATCGTCGGCCGGGATGGGCTCGGGGTCCGTCACGTCCAGCGCCGCGGCCGCGATCTCGCCACTCCTGAGCGCATCGTGCAGCGCCGCGCCGTCGACGACCGGTCCCCGCGACGTGTTGACGAGCACCGCCGTCGGCTTCATCGCCCGAAGCGCGGCGGCGTCGATGAGATGCCGCGTCTCCTCGGTCAGGTTGACGTGGAGCGAGACGAAGTCGGACCGAGCGAGCAGCTGGTCGAGCGGGGTGAACGTCGCCCCGAGCGGCCGCGTGACGTCTTCGGGCAGCTCGTTCACGTCGTGGTAGAGGATCGTCATCCCGAAGCCCGCCGCACGCCGCGCCACGGCCTGCCCGATCCGCCCGAACCCCACGATCCCGATCGTCGCGCCGTGGACGTCCGGGCCCATGAGGAGCATCGGTCCCCACGTCTTCCACTTGCCGGCACGGACGTAGCGGTCACCCTCCGGCAGGCGCCGCGCGGCGGCCATCAGCAGCGCAAAGGCGAGGTCCGCCGTCGTCTCCGTCAGGACGCCGGGCGTGTTGCCGACGGGGATGCCGCGTCGGGTGCATTCGGCGACGTCGACGTTGTCGAAGCCCACCGCATAGTTGCTGACGACCTTCAGCTGCGGCCCGGCCCGGTCGAGGAGCTCCGCGTCGACCCGATCCGTCAGGAGCATCAGCAGGCCGTCGCAGCCCTCGACGGCCCGGAGCAGCTCATCGCGCGGCGGCGGAAGCTCGTTTGGCCAGACGGTCGCATCCGTCGCCTCGGTGACCAGGCGAAGCCCGTCGTCGGGAATCACCCGCGCGACGAAGACCTTCGGGCGGCCCGGCATCGTTGGCGCGTCAGGCGCGAGCGGCCGCGCCGGCGGCCGGAAGCTTCGCAACGAACTCGCCGATCCGGCGGAGTGCCTCGGCCAGGTTCTCGCGCGAGTTCGCGTAGCTGATCCGGATGTGGTCCGTCCCGACGCCCCCGAACGCGGTCCCGGCGAGGACGCACACCCCTGCCTCGTGGAGCAGCCGGTGCGTCAGCTCCGTCCCGCTGAGCCCCGTCCCCGAGATGTCCGGGAAGACATAGAACGCGCCGTGCGGAGAGAGGCAGCGGATCCCGGGGATGGCGTTGAGGCCGTCGACGATCAGGTCGCGCCGCGCGCGAAACTCCTCGACCATCGCCGCAATCGGCTCCTGCGGCCCGGTGAGCGCCTCGAGCGCGCCCATCTGGACGAACGTCGGCGCGCAGCTGATCGTGTTGATGATCAGCGTCCCGTAGGGCTCGGTGAGGGCCGCGGGGACGATCGCGTAGCCGAGTCGCCAGCCCGTCATCGCGTACGTCTTCGAGAAGCCGTCGAGGACGATCGTCCGCTCCGCCATTCCGGGCAGGCTCGCGATCGAGACGTGCTCCATGCCGTCGTACAGGATCCGGCCGTAGATCTCGTCGGCGAGGACGAGCAGGTCGTGGGCGACGGCGAGCTCCGCGATTCGCTCGATGTCGCCCGCCGTCAGGACGCCACCCGTGGGATTCGCCGGGCTGTTCAGGACGATCAGCTTCGTCCGATCGGTGATGAGCGAGGCCAGCTCGTCGACGTCGAGGCGGAACTCGTTCTCCATCCGGATCGGGATCGGAACCGCCTTCGCCCCGACGAAGCGCGTCAGCGACTCGTAGATCGGGTAGCCCGGGTCCGGGACGATGACCTCGTCGCCGGGGTCGACGAGGGCGAGGATCGCGTAGACCATCACGCCCTTGCCGCCGACCGTCACGAAGACGCGGTCGGGCGTGACGTCGAAGCCCTTCCGCGCAGTCGCGTCGGCGGCGATCGCCTCGCGGAGCGGCAGGATGCCACCGAACGGCGCGTAATGGGTGAAGCCCTCGTCGAGGGCGCGCTTGGCCGCCTCGCGGGCGTTCGCCGGGGTGTCGAAGTCCGGCTCGCCGATCTCGAGATGGATGATGCTCCGGCCGGTTGCCTCGAGCGCCCGCGCCCGGGCCGCAGCCTCGAAGGCCGTCTCGGTCCCGATCGAGCCCATCCGTTCGGCGAGTCGCACGCCCGCATGCTAGCAAGCGCCACCGAAAGCCACCGCGGAGTCGCATGGCCGCGCAGCCGGCCCTCGCAGTTGTCGTCGCGACGCGGGCGTGCGAGGCGCGGCGCGGAACGCCGCACGGAGGCGTCGCCGAGGGCCGACTTTGCCCGCCGGCCCTAAAATCCGTCGATGGCGCGCTTCTACGATCTCGAACGGGCGAATGCGCGAGTGCCGGAGCTGCGGGAGATCCTCGAGTCCCTTCGCAGCCAGCTCGCGGAGCTGACGCGGCTGCGCGACGCCGTGCTCGAGCGGCAGTCAGCGGTCGAGGCGGCGACGGAATCGGGAGCACCGGGTCCCGCCCGGTCGGCGGACGAGGACGACGACGACGGCCCGGACGACGAGCTGCGGCTCATCCGGCTGCGGATGCAGGGCCTCATCGACCAGATGCAGGCGGGCGTCGCGCGGATCGACGCGCTCGGCATCACGCTTCGAGACATCCCGACGGGCCTCATCGACTTTCCTGCCCTCGCCAGCGGCCGCCAGATCTGGCTCTGCTGGCGGCTCGGGGAAGAAGACGTCGAGTGGTGGCACGAGGCGAACACCGGCTTCTCCGACCGCCGGCCGTTGCTCGACCTCACATGACACAGGCGCGGACGACGGTCCTCCAGGGCGGCCGCGCCAAGGCCTACCGTCCGCTCGACGACGCGACGAGGCGATCGGCCTTCCTCGCCGGCGTCGCCGCCTACGGCCGTGGCGAGTTCTTCGCCGCCCACGAGCTGCTCGAGCCGGCCTGGATGGGAACCGATGATCCCCGCG
>DASWSI010000047.1:0-9685 GCA_036402715.1 Candidatus Limnocylindrales bacterium | reverse complement strand
CGCGGAGGCGGGCGCCGACGGGGCGTCAGGGCGCACAGCATTGGGAGGCGGCCGTTCGCCGTCCTCGGACGGCAGCGGGTCGGGGGCGACGGCGGCCGGCGGCGACCCGGTCTCGGCAGGCACGGGCTCGACGGCCGGGCCGGCATCCGTGCCGCCGACTTCACCGGCTGGAGAGCGAGCCTCGTCGTCGCCGCCGTCGCCGGCAGCGGCGGCGTCGCGGTCGACCGTGTCCGCGGCTGGATCGGTATCGGATCTCGCGAACGTCACGGGCGCTGCGACCAGGTCATCGCCGCTCGCTCCGCCGGCGCGTCGACGCCCGCGGCAGCTCGTCGAGGCGCGGGATGTCCGGCAGCGTGATCGCGCGGTCCGAGACGGAGATCGTCGGTGGGAGCGTCCTGACCTCATCCGCGGCGGTGCGCAGCTCCGTCGCAAGCGACCGCAGCCCGGCGGGCGGCGGGATGAGCGCATCGAACCGCGCGAGCTCCTCGCGGAACGTCTCACCCAGCGTCGCGATGAGCCCGACGCGAGCGCGCGTGATCATCTCGACGAGCGCCGCCTCGCCGAACAACGCGCCGAGCAGCTTCTGGTTGAGGAATCCCGTCGCCGCCGCGACCCCAACCTCGGCGCCCGTCAGTCCCCCGGTATGCGAGAACGTCGCGAGCATCACGGCGATCCCGGTCGCATTGACGCCGATCGATGCGCCACGCGCCAGCAGCCGCTTCGGGCCGCCCGTCGTCTGCACGTCGTCGGCGATGGACGTCACCCAGGCGTCGAGCCGCTGCTCGAGCCTCGCGTCGAGGTCCGGGGAGGGGCTCCACACGGACGGGTCGCGCTCG
Organism: Candidatus Limnocylindrales bacterium; assembly: GCA_036402715.1. GTDB lineage: Bacteria > Chloroflexota > Limnocylindria > Limnocylindrales > CSP1-4 > JACDAV01. Next base: position 8,849 of record DASWSI010000047.1, on the reverse strand, counting down.
AGCGCCTGCCGCGCGACCGGCTCCTCGGACCACGCAACCGCCGCCCGTCGCGCCGCCTCGCCGAGCCGAACACGGGCGAGGGCGCGAAGATCGGCGACGGTCTGCTCGCGCACTTCGGCGACCGGTGCGGGCGGCGCACCGCGGACGAGCGTCGAGATGGTCGCCCGGAAGCGTCCGATGCCACTCGAGAAAAGCCGCGTGATCTCGTCCGCACCGACGAACGCGTGCCACTGCCGCAACGCCTCGGCGCGAAGGAAGGCGCCGCCGGCCAGCTCGTCACGCAGCGAGCCGAGCTCGCGCTCGTACGCATCCGTCGCGATCCGCCGCAACCGATCGGCGTCAATCGCGGCATGGTCAAGGTCGTCCGCGATCGAGCGGAGATGCGGCTCGAGGCCCCCGAGCGATCCGGTCAAGGCACGTGACGCCAGCTCGAGCCGCGCGTCGCGATCGGACGCCAGCTCCGCGATTCGATCGAGGAGCGGCTGGACGGCGCTGCGGTCGAGGCCGTCGATCGACGGATCGAGCGATCCCTCGGGCACGGGGACGAGGTCGATCTCCATCCCGCGGTCGGCGTCCACGAGCCCGGCACCCGCGAGCAGGCGCGTCAGGTCGTCGAGCACGACAGCCCGATCCGCGGCGTCCGCGGGCATCCGGTTGACGATGACGACGAGCGGCAGCCCGCGGTCGCGGACGCGGCCGAGCACCTCCCATGGGACGCGGTCGGCGTAGCGCGTCGCGGTCGTCACGAAGACTGCGAGATCCGCCGCCTCGACGAGCCGGTCGGTCAGCTCGCGATTGGCGTGCTCGATCGAGTCGACATCGGGAGCGTCGACGATCACGAGCCCCTCGGGAGCATCGTCCTCGAGGACGAGCCGCAGCAGGTTGTCGCCAATGCCCGACAGCGGCCCACCGCGTCGCACGAGGACGTCACGATCGGACGGCCGCGCGAGCGCAACGAGCTGCCTCGTCGTCGGCCGCAGGACGCCCGTCTGGCTCGCGTTTCGGCCGATCAGCGCGTTGAACAGCGACGACTTGCCGGCGCCCGTCGGGCCCAGCAGGAGAATCAGGAGCGGGGCCTCGAGGCTCATCGCGCGCGGACGGACGTGCCGCGCGATGTGCTCGCGGAGCTGTGCCGTCCGTCGCCGCGGGCCCTCGCCGACGACGCTCAGCGCAGACACCCGTTCGGCGAGCGCATCGATCCGGTCGACGAGCCGAAGAAGGATGGAACCCGGTGCCGAATCGGGCGCGCTCGCTCCATCGAGGCCGCGCGACCCGTCGCCGAGCATGCCACGGGTCACGGGGAAGTCGGACATCGGACCTCCGTGCAGACGCATTCCCGCTCCGGGCGAGCGACTCAGGTTCGCTTTTCGTGGGCGACAGCGCGCGCTCGCGGGCGTCGTGTCGCGTTGCACCCCGCTTGCGAACTCAATCCCGGACGCAGGCCCTCCAGCCTCGCGCCTCCCCGGGATCGCTTCGCCCGTCGGGGCCGGATCGTAGCGCTAGTCGGCGCCGGCGGCCAGAGCAAGGGACGCTGGTAGCATGCGGGGATGGCCGTGATCGAGGGTCCCGGGCTGGAGGCGTCGGGGTCGCCTCGGGAGGAGGTGCGGTCCGCGGCGACGACCCAGCTCGTGCTGGACATCGCGACGGCTGCCGCGGGCGAGCGCGAGCTGGGGCACATCCTCCTCGAGACGCTCAGCCGGCTCGCGACGGTCGTGCCGCTCACCGGCGGATCGATCGCGCTCGTGGAGGGCGACGATCTCGTGATCCGCGCCGCGATCGGGCCGTTCGGGCAGGAGGCGATGGGCCAACGGCTCCGCCGCGGGAAGGGCCGGAGCTGGTCCGTCGTCACGTCGCTCGAGCCGTGCCTCATCGATGACATCAGGACGGCCGGCGTGCAGCCGACGGGGCTGAAGGCGGCGGAGGCCATGCGGTCGTGGCTCGGTGTCCCGCTCATCCGCCGGAACCAGGGGATCGGGCTCCTCGAGATCGACTCGACCGAGCCGAATGCATTCGGCGCCGCGGACATCGATCTGGTGTCGACGATCGCGCGGGCCCTGGCCGGTCCGGTCGAGCTCGCGACCCGGTATGTCGTGGAGCGGCAGGCGAACGCGCTCCGTGACGCGTTCATCGGTGTGATCAGCCACGAGCTCCGAACGCCGATCACGACGATCTACGGCCTGACGAAGATGCTCCGCCAGCGCCTCGACACGCTCGCGCCGGACGTGCGCGCCCAGGCGATCGAGGACGTCGAGGCGGAGGCGGACCGTCTCTATCGGCTCGTCGAGGACCTGCTCGTCCTCTCGCGCGCGGAGCGCGGCCGCGTCGAGAGCGCGATGGACCCGATCCTCGTCACGCACGTCATCCGGCGAGCGGTCGACGCCGAAGCCGGCCGCTGGCCGACGCGGACGTTCACGGTCGAGGCACCGCCCGAGCTGCCGCCCGTCCTCGGCGAGGAGACGTACGTCGAGCAGGTTGTCAGGAACCTCCTGACGAACGCCGCCAAGTACAGCGACTCCGGGACGACGATCCGGGTGATCGCCGAGGCCACGGAGGCCGAGGTCATCGTCAGCGTCGACGACGAGGGGGTCGGAATCTCGGACGCGGACGCGGCTCACGTCTTCGACCTGTTCTATCGGTCGCCCCTCGTGGCGCGCAAGGCGTCCGGGGCGGGGATCGGACTGTTCGTCTCGCGCCAGCTCGTGGAGGCGATGGGCGGCCGGATCTGGGCGCGCGGCCGCGCTGAACGCGGGAGCACGGTGGGGTTTGCGCTGCCAGTCCACCGCGAGGACGACGGGGAGCCACCGGCCGGCGACGAGTAGCGCGAGGCCAGCGAGTAGCGCGAGGCGCGCGCGAGCCACGCAGTCGCGACCGTCGCCACCGATCGGGCAAGCGGCCGGACACAGAACGACGGCAGAGCCGATCGGGCCTGCCGTCGATCCTCGTTGGATGCCGGGACGAAGTTCTAGCGATCCTCTTCCGCGTCGAGCGCGCTCGTCCCGGAATCCCGGGTAGCGCCTGTCTGGGTCGCGTTGTCCTGCCACTCGGAGCCGGAGCCCACACTTCGCGATGCACCGGCTCCCGTGAGGACGTTGCCGCTGTCGTCGACGTTGACCTCTTCGCGCTTGACGGTGTCCGACACGCGCTGCGTCTGGGTCACCGGCCGCTTCGAGATCTCGATCTCCTCGACGACGCGCGGCTCCTTCGTCACCTGGACCTGCTCGGCGGTGACAGGGACGCGAATCGTCCCGCCGTCGCCGAACGCGGTCTCGTCGCCTTCAGACGGCCGATCGACGGCGTGCCGCGTCACCTGGACCTCGTCGCGCGAGACCGGAACGTCCATCTCCCGGCGCTCCTCGACGACGTTCTTGCCGACCGCCACTTCGCCGGCCTGCTCGCGTCGCGTCTCGGCGCGGAGCTGCTCCTCGTGGACGGGGACACGCATCGTGTCGCCGCTCTCGACCGTCTGGCCGGATGTCGAGCCGCCGCCGAATCCCGAGGCGGATTCGGATCGGACGTCCGAACCGCCGGACGCGCCGTTCGACCCGCCCGGGATGTCGTCCCAGCCCTGGTTGTCGATCTCGCCCTTGGCGACGTTGAGCTGAACCTCCTGGGCGTCCGGATCGGCGCCGTTGACCGCGTCGAACGGGACGTAGACGTCCTTCACGAAGATGAGGCCCTTCGTCAGGAGGAGGTAGTTCGGTCCGACCTCCTCGATCTGGCCGATCTTGTCGCCCTGGTTGTCGATGGCCTTCCAGCCTGGCTGGACCTGGTCGATGCCCTGCATCTGGATCTCCTTTCCGCCGCCGTCGGCGGCCCCCGGGGATTGACTCGCGGACGCTAGCTGCGGCCGCCGAGGAACTTCTGTGCTGCCATCGCGGTGATGCCCGCGAGCGCAGCCTTGGCGAGCGGATTCGACAGCGCGCCGCCGTTGCCGAGCAGCTGCTGGAGGATGTTCGGGCCCTGCTGGTGGATCTGGGTCGTGACGCCCGCGAGGACGCCTGGATCCTGCTGCGCCTGCTGGGCGAGTCCCGGCTGATTCAGATCCGGGACGTTGACCGACTGCTGCTGTGCCTGGGTCTGGAGGTACTTCGTGAACTCGGCTCGCTGCTCCGGCGTGAGCTTGGCGAAAGCCTGTTCGGCGGAGTCGCGATACTCCCCCGCCGGCAGCTGGGTCGCGACCTGGTTGTACTTGTCGGTGACCTCCTTGTCCGAGATCCCCTCCCACGGTGCGCCCTGCTTGTAGCGATTGACGAAGTCGGACATGTCCTGGCGGCCCTGACCGCCGCCGATGACGTTCTGGAGGATGTCCATGCGGTGTGGCTCCTTTCGGTGGCCGGACTCGGCGCGGCGGATGCCGGCTGAGCCCGTGAACTGGGCACGGCGGGGCGAAGCCCACCGTCCAGGGGTTGCGATTCGGCGGGCGGTGCCCGCCGCGAACTAGCGGATCTGCGTGTCCGACGAGCGGACCGAAGCCGCGCTCGTCACGCGCGCCTCGCGGCGGGGAGCCATCGGCGCGGATGCGGCCTGGGCCGACTGCGCAGTCTGGGCGGCACGCTCGCGGACGCGCTGCGCCGTCTGCTGCGAGGACTGGTACCAGCTCCTGGTCATGTCCGCGGCAACGTCACGACCACCGAGCCCGAAGGCCAGCCCGAACGCCAGCGCGAGCGCGGCGACGAGCCCCACGAACAGGGTGTTGACGAGATTCGCGGCGATGCCGACCTGGTTGACGGCGATGACAACGGCGAACGCGATGATCGCGTACTGCGCGATCCGGCCAAGGAGTGGCGCGTTCGTGAAGCCCATCTGCCCGGCGCCCACCTCGATCGCGCCGCGAACGAAGCGAGCGAGGACCGGCGCGACGAGCAGGATGATCGCCGCGACGATGAGGTTCGGGATCCACAGCAGGACCTGGTTGAGGAGCAGGCTGACCTGCGGCAGGCCGAGGACGTTGGCGGCCGCGATGAGGAAGACGATCCGGATCAGCCAGCGAACGACTTCTCCGCCGATCATGCTCGGCTGATAGCGCATCGCGCCCTGCGGGTAGACGCCTTCGCCATGCTGGGCGAAGACGCGATCGGCTCCCGCCGCCTTGAGCGCGCGGCTGACGAGGCGAGCGGCGATTCCGGAGAGGAACCAGCCGATGATCAGGATGATGATCGCGCCGAGGATGGACGGGATCGCGGCGAGGAACGTGTTGAGCGCGTTCGTCACCGACAGGAAGATCGCGTCACCCCAGCCGTTGATGGGCGTGTTGATGTTCATGCAGCCGCAGCCTCCGGTGGATGGACGTTGTAAAGCCCGTCCATCGAACGTCGAGCGATGCAACGCGGAGAGCGCATGGTCACGGGAGCGGCGTTTCGCGAGCCTTGCGCGGGCCGCGGATCCGTTGCCCGATAGCGTCGCGCCAGCGTGACGTCCCGCGGCCGCCGGACGGCGCTGCGATGCCTTCGGCTCGGGGCCTAGCCTCCGCCCTGCCCGAAGGCGGTCACGATCCCGGCCTCCTGCGCGGCGGCGACGATGTCGCCCGGGATCGCCTTCGACGGCCGCCGGGTGATGGCGGCGACGCGCTCGATGTCGAGCTTCGGTGTCCGGTCCGCGTGCAGGAGCCCGTTCGCCTCCTGCTCCGTGTCGGTCAGCTGCGTGTAGCAGAACCCGGCGATGGTCGGGCAGTCGAGGACGGCGCTCACGATGTCCTCGTACTTCGTGGCGAACTCGTCCGCGTTCGCGACCGAGCCGTAGCCGAACCACGGCGTCCCGGCCTGCGCCTTGAAGCTGATGCCTCCGAACTCCGAGAGGACGATCGGCTGCCCGGCCCGCGGCCCGGGATTCAGGAGCACCCGGTGGTGCTGCGGCCGGCCGGCGAGCATCTGCGCGACCGCCTCGGGCGTTCCGTACCGCTCCCGCAATGTCGACGCGTCGAGGGCGTAGTCGTGGATTCCCCAGATGTCGCCGACGAAGTGCTCCCAGCCGTCGTTGCCGATGACTGGTCGCGTCGGGTCGAGCGCCTTCGTCAGGCTGTAGATCGCCTGGACGAACGCCCGTTGCTGCGGGTCGCCCGGGAGATTCGGCAGCCCCCAGCTCTCGTTGAACGGAACCCACGTGACGATGGACGGGTGGCTGTAGTCACGGCGGATCACCTCGAGCCATTCGGCGGTGAATCGCTCGATGGCCTGCTCGGTGAAGACGTACGCGGCGGCCATCTCCGACCAGACGAACAGCCCGAGGCGGTCGCACCAGTAGAGAAACCGCGGATCCTCGACCTTCTGATGGATCCGGACCCCGTTGAAGCCGAGCGACCGGATCGCCTCGACCTCGGCGCGGAGGGCGTCGTCACTCGGCGCCGCGAGAAGGGATTCCGGCCAGTAGCCCTGGTCGAGGACGAGCCGCAGGTACGACGGCATCCCGTTGAGCAGGAAGAGGCCGTCGGTCGCCTCGACCGACCGGAGCCCGACGTAGCTTCGAATCTCGTCAACGATGCTCCCCTGCTCGTCCTCGAGGGTCAGCTCGGCGTCGACGAGGTTCGGGTGGCGTGGCGACCAGAGCAGCTTGCGTCGGCCGATGTTCAGGACGACCGGCTCGAGGCCCACCTCGCGACGGCTCTCCTGCCGCTGGACGAGGTAGCTGTCGTCGGCGAGGACGTCCCCGTCCAGCGAGAGGCGAAGTCGCAAGCGGAGCGGCCGGGCGACCTCGTCGTTGAGCCGGACGTCCATCCCGAGCAGCCCGCGCGCGGGGTCCGGCGTCCAGCGAAGCTGCTCGATGTACGTGCGACCGACGGCCTCGAGCCAGACGGGCTGCCAGATGCCGGTCGTCCGGTGGTACCAGATCCGCCGCGGCGTCGGCTCCCAGAACTGCTTGCCGCGCGGCTGCGACAGATCTTGCGGCCGGTCGACGGCGCGGACGACGATCGCCTGCTCCTCGCCGGGCCGCAGCGCCGCCGTGATGTCAAGGACGAACGACGAGTTGCCGCCCTCGTGGCTCCCGACCGGAACCCCGTTGACCCAGACGCGGGCCTCGTAGTCGACGGCACCGAAATGGAGCAGGAGCCGGCCGTCGCGATCGAGGCCGGCGACGTCCGAGACGCGAAACGTCCGGCGATACCAGACGACCGGGTGCTCCGACGTATCCCCGATCCCCGACGCGCGAGATTCCGGCGGAAATGGCACCTCGATGGTGCGATCGAAGCAGTCCGGCTGGTCCTGCCAGCCCTGTCGAAGGCCCACGTCGGCGTCGTCGTATGCGAATCGCCACGGACCGCGGAGGTCCGTCCACTCGCGCCGGGCCAGCTGCGGTGTGGGATGAAGGGCCATCGCGCGACATCATCGCGCAGACGCCCGAATGGGGCTTGCGGAGGGTTCGCCGTTCGGAGTTCGCCGCGGCGGTCCCCGCCCTCGGCACGCCGCCTACTGCGCCGTCCAGCCTCCGTCGATCGTGAGAACCGTGCCGGTGACCATGGCGGCCGCAGGCGAGGCGAGGTACAGGAAGGCAGCCGCGATCTCGTCCGTCGTTGCGACCCGGCCGGCCGGGATCCGCGCGAGGACAGAGGCGAGGAACTCGGGATCATCGAGCCGCTCGGCAGTCCCCGGCGTATACGTCCATGTCGGCGCGACGGCGTTGACCGTCACGCCGTGCGGCGACCACTCGAGGGCGAGCACCTTCGTCAGGCCGATGACCGCCGCCTTGCTCGCTGAGTAGGCAGCATGCCGCGGGATGCCGACGAGGCCGGCCTGCGACGCCATGTTGATGATCCGGCCCGAGCGCTGCGGAACCATCCGCCGGGCCGCGGCCTGCGACGCGAAGAAGAGGCCCCGGACGTTCACCGCGAAGAGGTCGTCCCACTCGGCCTCCGTCGCATCGATCGCATCGTGGTTGGTGCCGAGGCCGGCGTTGTTCACGAGAACGTCGAGCCGCCCATAGGCATCAACAATCGTCGCGACGCCACGCTCGATCGACACCGTGTCCGTGACATCCAGCTCCACGGGAGTGGCATCTCCGCCAGCCGCCCGGATCGTGGCGACGATGCGGTCGGCAGTCGCCGTGCGGCGCCCGGCGACGCCCACCTTGGCGCCGGCGCGAGCGAAGGCCGCTGCGAGGTCCGCGCCAATGCCCCCGGTCGCGCCGGTGACGAGGACGACCTGCCCGTCGATCGCGAAGGACGCAGCGTTCACGGGCGGAGCCTACCGTGTCAGCGGAGGGGCGAAGTCGAGGCTAGACCTGGCGACGGTCCACGCCCGCGGTTGGTGACCGCCGAATAGCGATCCAGCCCGCGTGGGACGCGTCGGGTATCATCCCGACCGGCTCTTTGGCGAGTGGCCAAGCGGTAAGGCGCCTGACTCTGGATCAGGAGATCGAAGGTTCGAATCCTTCCTCGCCAGCCAACGCCACCACGTGTTGGGTGTCGGGGCGAACGACCACAACATCGTGTGGAGGGCCCATTTCGCAGGGCCGCGCGGACCAGGAGGGCGGTCGCGCGCAGCCCTCGGCCTGTCGCGGCATGTTCGATCCGTCCCCCTCTGGCCCCGGACGTCTTGGCGGGTTCTGGAGCTAGTTTGCGCCGACCACGTTGAAGGCCTGGTCGACGAACACGTGGTGCGGCCAGTTCACGCCGATGACGTGGACTTCGTACTCGCCGTCGCTCAGTTGGACGACACGATCGACGACGCCCCCGGGGTAGGCGAGAAGTGCAGCCTGGGTCGCGTTGTTGGCCGTCGTTCCGCTGACGATCGTGCCTGACCCCTGGCTGTAGTTCGCCGGGACCTGACCGACCTGCCTGGACGTGGAGGGCGCCCCCTGCTGGAAGCCGACCACCCCGGCCGCCGAAGACGCCGCAGATCCGTAGTCTCCAATTGGTT
>DASWSI010000046.1:0-3096 GCA_036402715.1 Candidatus Limnocylindrales bacterium | reverse complement strand
TCCGGAAGGTTCGTCTGGCCCGGCATGCTGGCGTGGCCTCCGCTGCTCGCGAGGATCGTACGCGGATCAGGCCGTCAGGCCGTCGCGGCGGCGCGGGATCCGCCGGCCGGTCGCGGCTCGTCCGGCCTGCCTTCGGCGCCGCGCAGCCACGCTCGTGTGTTCTCGCCGAGCGCCGGCCGGTAGTAGCCGCCCTCCTGGAGGATCACCAGCCGGCGCCCGAGTGCCGCCGTTCGCTTCCCGCACTCGTGGTAGACGCGGGTCGTGAGCGCGAAGTCGCCGATCGGGTCCTGGCCGTACGTGTCGAACCCGAGGGAGACGACGACGACCGAGCCCGGGGTCGCCGCGATCGCCTCGAGGCCGCGATCCAGCGCCGCGAGGTAGCGCTCGTCGTCCGTGCCCGCAGGCAGGGGGATGTTGAGGTTCGCGCCCGCGCCATCGCCCTCGCCGGTCTCGTCGGCGTGCCCCACGAAGAACGGGTACTGCCGATCCGGGTCGGCGTGGAGCGAGACGTAATGAATGTCGCCGCGGCGCCAGAAGATCTGCTGCGTCCCGTTCCCGTGGTGATAGTCGACGTCGAGGATCGCGACGTGCTCGCCGGTCTGGCGCGCGATTGCCTCGGCCGCGATCGCCGCGTTGTTGAAGAAGCAGTAGCCGCCATACATCGCGCGCGCCGCGTGGTGCCCCGGCGGCCGGCACAGCCCGTACGCGACACGCTCTCCGCCGAGGACGAGGTCCGCCGTCGTCAGCGCCACGTCGACGGCGGCCCTCGCCGCACCGTACGTGCCCGCGACGAGCGGGTTCGACGTATCGAGGCCCCACCAGCCCGCGCGGCCACCGACGGCGACGGGCTCGCGGAGCCGCCCGCGCGCGGCGTCGCTCATCCCCTCGAACATCGCCGGGTTCGGGTACGTGTCCGCGACGAGGTACGGCCGTGCGACGGACTGCCGGCGAACCTCGACCCATGCCTCCTCGAGGAACCGGACGAGGCCCGGATCGTGGACGGCGAGGATCGGGTCGTCGCCGTGGTCCGTGGGTCCGGTCAGCTCGAATCCGCCGTCCGCTTCGAGCGTCGCGCGGATGATCTCCGCTCGTTCGGCGACTTCGTTGGCGGGGATCGGGAAGCCCAGGAACGTCTCGTGGGTGACGTCGTGAGCGAGGTGCGCGGCGGTGTAGACGGCCTTCACGCCGCGATCCTAGTCGGCGCGGGGGCGGTCGCGCGGAGGCGTCGTGCCCGCGGGAACCGCGAGGATCGCGGCCGCGACCTCGGCGGGGCGGTATCGCGGCAGGTTGTGGCCGTTGGCCGGGAATCGCGCGATCGCGATCGGCGCCCGGCCGGTCGCGACGAGCGCAGCGCGGGCAGCGTCGAGCGCGGCGTCGCGAGCGGCGCTCTCCGCACCGCCGGCAACGAGTGCGACGATGGGGGCCGTCACTCGCGGGAGCACCGCCAGCGGGTCGTACTCGAACATCGCCGCGACGGACGCCGCGGTCGCATGCGGCCGCGACGACGCCACGACGCGACCTGCGGGCAGCTCGACGACGGCGGCACGAGCGGCACGCTCCTCGTCCGCGTCCCACGTCTCGGCATCGAACGCCGCTCGGTCCGCGAGGAAGCTGGCCATCGACCGGAGCACCTCGGGTGGCTCCTCGATCGTCGGCAGGAACTCGTTCGGCTCGAGCCCGGTCGACTCCCGCAGGTTCTCCCAGCCGCCGTCGACGAGGACCAGGCCGCCGCACCGATCGCCGAGCGTCGCCGCGGTCCACGCCGCGACGATGGCCCCGAACCCATGCCCGGCAAGGACGACGGGCTCCGCGTCGAGCAACCCGGCTCCCTCCGCGACCGCGATGGCGTCCGCGGCGAACGTGGCCGCGTCGTAGCCCTCCGTGGGGGCATCGGACAGGCCGTGGCCGCGCAGGTCGAGGGCGACGGTGCGACAGACGCGGCACAGCCGGCGGGCGACGCGCGCCCACGACCAGGCGGTGTTCGAGAGGCCGTGAATGAGGAGCACGGGCGGGCCGGGCGACAGCGGGTTCCGCTGGGGCCCCGACGCCGGCTCGGTGGCGACATCGCTCGCCGGCCCACCCCAATCGAGGAAATGGATCCGGTCGTTCGGTTCGACGACGACGACGAAGCCGGCGGGCTCGGCAGCCGGATCCGGATCGGGAGCCGCCGCGGGATCGATGTTCAGCTCGCCGGCGGGTCCCGTCATCGCGGCTACGATACGAGCACGATGCCGAAGCGCCGCCGCGGCTCCCGCCACGCGCCGCGCCGGCCCTCCATCGGGCGCCACCTCCCGTTCGATCTGCTCGTCGATCGCGCCCTTGCCGGAATCCCGTCGCCGTTCCGGGAGAGCCTCACCGAGGTCGCGATCGTCATCGACGATGAGCCCTCCCCCGCCCAGCTCCGGGAAAGCGACCTCGCCCCGGACGACGTCCTCTACGGGCTGTACGAGGGGACGCCGCGAACGGAATGGGCTGCCGACTGGGCGACGGCCCCGAACCGGATCACCCTGTTTCGCCTGCCGCTCGAGGAGGATTTCCCGGACCCCGACGACCTCGCGGAGGAGGTTCGGCTGACCGTCATCCACGAGCTTGCCCACCACCTCGGCATCGACGACGACCGGCTCGACGAGCTCGGCGTCGACTGACCGGCGGCCTCACCCGCGGACCGGTCGTCAGCGACTGATCGCGAGGAGACCTCCGACGAGCGTCAACCCGCCGATGACGAACACGATGACCATCGGACGGGTGAGCCAGTTGAACCCGTAGGGGCGCTCCCGACGGCCCCGCTCGAGGTCGATCGCGAGGGCCGCCGGCGAGCGCGTCCGGTCGAGGCCGGGAGTCGCGTGGGTCAGGGCGAGGAACATCGCGACCTGCGGCGCAACGGACAGCGCGATGACCGTGAAGAGGAGCGTTCCCGCGGCGAACACCACGGCGACGAGGACGATAGTGATCAGCGCCACGCCGAGGGTGCCGGACGCCGGGCCAAGGCCGAGAACGTCGAAGACCCGGACGACGAGGTCGATTCCGGCGCCCAGCCCGACGCCCGTCAGGAGCTGCGCCGCAAGCGCGAAGAGCGACACGACGAGCGCCGCGCGA
>DASWSI010000045.1:0-6250 GCA_036402715.1 Candidatus Limnocylindrales bacterium | reverse complement strand
CTCGGTGCGGTGGCGGATCGGGTACGCCGTCCTGTCCGCGGCGACGTTCGCGAACCTGTACGTCGTGCTGACGACGCTCTACCCGGATAACCCGCAGATCCGCGACTGGCTCGGGATCGGTGGCGCGATTCGGTCGCCGATGGGCGTGACGATCGTCGCGACCGTGCACCTGGCCGGGTTCCTGTGGGCGGCGGCGCAGCTGCGTGACCGCGCCCTCGCGCGGCTCGCTGACGAGGCCGACGGCGATCCGCGGCCGGTGCGCGCGGGATTCCCCGGTCCGGTGAGGGCCGGGCTGTGACGGCAATCCCGAGGGAGCCGCGCAGCGACGACGCGGGCGTCACGCCCCCAGTCGTGCTCGGCAATGCAAAGGACGCCGCGGGCTACGAGCTGCCGACGTGGCGCCGCCGGCCGGACTACGTCGAAGCAGGAGCGTGGGGCTGGCTGCGCGCCCGGATCTTCGACCGCCCGATTCGCCCCGACCGCAGTGCCGCGCTCCGCCACGAGCGGGGAGGCCGCCTCGACCGTCTCGACGTGTGGCTCGTCGCCGTCCTCGTTGTCGCGTCGCTCGCGCTCCGGATGTGGCGGCTCGAGGAGCCGTACCGGATGCACTTCGACGAGGTCTATCACGCCCGGACCGCCGCCGAGTTCCTGCAGGACTGGCGGTACGGCATCTCGCATGACATCTACGAGTGGACCCACCCGCATCTCGCCAAGTACGCCATGGCGGCCGGGATCGTGGCGTTCGGCGACAACCGCGTTGCGGAGACGACGCAGCTCCATGTGCCGGTCCGCGATGCGGTCGTCGAACCGCGCTGGGACGACGTCGCGCATCCAGGAGTTCGCGCCGGCGACCGCCTCTTCATCGCGACGGGGTCCGAGGTTCGGAGCTACGACCTCGCGACGCGAAGCGTCGAATCGACGTGGAACGTCCCCGGGGCGGCCGCCGTGACGGTGGATCGGGTCGGGCACCGCGTCTTCGTGGGCACGGACGGCGGCGCGATCCTCGTCCTCGACACCGCCGGCCTCGACGCGGCTCGTGGCCCCGGCGGCGCTTCCGGCGCCCCGTCGCCGACGGCGTTCGCGACGGTTGGTGCGGCCGTCCGCCTGCTGCACGCGACGGCCGACGGGACGGGGCTCGTCGCTGTCACGACGGGCGACGACGCAGTGGTCGTCGATCCCGTCACAGGAACGGATCTGGGGCGCCAGCACCTCGCAGGGATCACGGCGATGTCCGACGCCGGAACGACGCCGGCGCTCGTCGCGCGTCCCGCGGATGTCGCGAACCCGAAGGCCGCGGCTTCGGCGCTCGCGCAGCTCCTGGGCGGCAAGGCCGCGGACTACGAGAAGCGACTGGCCGTGGAGACGGATCGCGTCTTCATCGCCGCCGTGCCGGATTCGGGCGACAAGCGGACCGCCATCGACGCGGCGATCACCGACGGCCGCCTCGGCGGGATGACGGTTGAGTCCACGCCTCGCATCGCGGTCGCCGACGCCGCGGGGCTCGCGCTCATCTCGACCGGCAGCGGCGCAGTCGTGCAGTCGATTCCCATGGCCGGCGGAGCGAGTGGCGTCGCGTTCGTCGGCGACCTCGACGCGCCGAAGCTGTACGTCTCGACGAACCCGACCACCGGGCCGCTCGTCCAGATCGTGACCGTCGGTGGCGATGCCGCGAAGGGCGACGCTGTCGTGAGCACGTCGATCAGGATGCCGGGCGCGGTCTCCTGGGTCGGGTACGACTCCGGCACGCAGCAGGTCCATGTCCTCGGTACGCCGCCAGCAAGCCGAGCCACCGCGTCGCCGGCCACCGTGTACGTCATCGAGCCGCACGGAACGCCGGACGGTGGCGCCGTCTACGCGGACGCGCCGCTCGCATTCCGGCCGGCAGCCATCGTGCTCGACGCCAACGACCAGTACGAGTCGTCCGATCGCGAAATCGTCCTGGCGCTCGGTGCAGATGGGACCGCGTCCTCCGTGGACCTCGGCTCGAACGCGTTCGCCTGGCGGCTGCCGGGAGTCCTCGCGGGGGCCCTGATGGCGGGGTTCCTCTACGTCCTGACGCGGATCCTCTTCCGCCGCCGCGAGGTCGCGGTCCTGGTCGCGGCGCTCAGCGTGGCGGACGGGATGCTGTTCGTGCAGTCGCGGATCGGGATGAACGACGCGTACGTCGGCCTGTTCATCATCGCGGCCTACACCGTGTTCGCGGCGATCTGGACGGGGACGTGGCGGAGTCGCGGCGCGTTCTGGATCGCGATGCCCACGATCGGCGTGCTGCTCGGGCTGGCGCTTGCCTCGAAGTGGGTCGCGGCATACGCCATCGGGGCGCTCGGCATCCTGATCCTCGCCCGGAGCGCGCTCGGCCGCGTCGTCCTGATCGCCGGCATGATCGCGGCGACGACCGTCCTCGGGTACATGGCGATCACGGTCCCCGCGGGCGACAGCGGGAACCTCACGTTCATGCTCATCATGGTTGGCCTGACGCTCGTGACGGTCGTGGCGACGATCGTCCATCCGATCGCGTGGTCCCTCGACGAGGCGCGGTTCGCGATCGGGGCGCCGGCCGCGGGAGGCGTGGTCGTCGCTCTCGCCGCGCTCGCGGCGGGGAAGATCAACACGTCGTTCGCGGTCGGGTCGCTGCGAACCACGCCGCTCAATGTCGGCTTCGGTCTCGTGCTGGCGTCGGTCGCCGTCTACGCCGTCATGTGGATTGCCGGCCGCCTGCGCTTCGGGCCGCTCGCCCGGCCGTTTCCGCCCGGCGATCCGGCGCGCCTCCTCGAGCCGCCGGCGCCCGCCGCGGAGGGCTGGCTCCGACCCGGCTGGAAGCTCGGCGTCCCCGTCGCCTGGATGGTCGTCTGCCTGCTCGCGATCCCCGTCGCCGTCTACGTCGCGTCGTACCTCCCGTGGGCCTTCATCGAGAACCATCGGATCACGGACACGTGGCCGCCGGGGCACACCGGCCAGACGCTCATCCAGCTGACCGGCGAGATGTACCGCTACCACAACACCCTGACGGACGCGCACCCGGCGTCGTCGCCGTGGTGGGCGTGGCCGTTCGACCTCAAGCCCGTGTGGTTCTATCAGCAGTCGTTCGCGCAGGGGACGTCGGCGGCGATCTACGACGCCGGCAACCTCGTCGTGTGGTGGCTCGGCGTTCCGGCGCTCGCGTTCTGCGCCTGGCAGGCATTCGCGCGGCGGAGCCTGGGGCTGGGGCTGGTCACGATCGCGTTCGCGTGCCAGTGGCTGTCGTGGGCGAGGATCGACCGCGCCGCGTTCCAGTACCACTACTACACGAGCCTGCCCTTCGTCGTCATGGCGCTCGCCTACTTTCTCGCCGAGCTGTGGCACGGCGCCTCACGCCGGACGTGGCTGCTCGGAAGACTTGCTGCGGCGGCGGCGATCGTGGCGCCCGCCGCGATGTGGCTCTTCCACCGACCACTCTGCGGATTCGTCCGCGTCACTGCCGTCAATCCGGGCTCGCAGGCCTGCCCGACGGCCATTCCGGAGTTCGTCCTGACGTCGAGGACGCTCGCGCTCGGTGCGGTCGTCATCGTCGCGGTGATCCTCATCGTTCGGCTGTTCTCGCAGCTCGAGCGGCCGGGCGACGACGGGAACCTCGGCGGATCCGACGGCGCTCGCGATGACGGTGGCGGAAGCCGGGACGCGGCCGGAGCCCGGCGACTCGTCCCTCTGGCGGTCGCCGCGGTCGGTGCGGCGATTGCGCTCGCGTTCGTGACCGCCTGGCTCCCCGACACGCCGCTGCTGACGGGACGTGGCCTGTCCGTCGAGCCGATCGCGATCCTCATCGCCATCCCGCTCGCGGTCCTTGCCATCGTCGTCGCGACCGCCCGGGATGCGCGACGCTTCGTGGCGGGGACGCTCGGCGCGATCGTTGCGACGTTCATCGTCTTCTACCCGAACCTGTCCGGGCTGCCCCTCCCCGGCGAGCTCGCGAACGCCTACCAGGGCCTTCTGCCCACGTACCTCTACCCGTTCCAGTTCCCCGTCAGCAAGGTCGACCGCAGCGTCCCGGGTCCGTCGCTCATCGCGCAGGGCCCGGCGCTCCTGCTGATCGCGCTGACGTTCACGTGCCTCGTTCTCGCCTATAGCGCGTGGGTCTGGCGCGTCGCGCTCGCCGAGCGGCGCATCGAACCCGACGACGGCGACGCTCCTGTCCTCGCGGGCGGCGCGGGCTCGTAGCCCCCGCCGCCGCGCCGCGTCACGTCAGTCGCGGCGCCTCGGCTCGGGCGACGCACCGACGAGGAGCGACGCCGCCGTGATCGAAGGCACCGCGTCGCCGGCGGTTGCCGCGTCTCCGGATGCCCCGTCGCCCACGGGCGCTCACGCGACGCGCGGCGACGGCGGGATCGCGGCCCCGAAGCCCGTCGGCAGCAATCCCTGGCTCGCGAGCCGGCGGATGACGAAGCCGTAGTAGTCGTCGACCTTCGCCGCGACGCGCTCCCAGCTGAAGTCCTCCGCCCGGCGGACGCCGTTCTCGCCCATCTCGCGACGAAGGACGTCGTCGGCGAGGAGCTGCGCGAGCGCGGATGCGAGCGCCTTCGGTTTTCGCGGCGGCACGAGGAGGCCCTCACGACCGCGGCGCACGACGCCCTTGTAGCCGTGGATGTCGCTGCACACGACCGCGGTGCCGGCGGCCATTGCCTCGAGCAGGACGATCCCGAACGACTCGCCGCCGGTCGCCGGTGACACGTAGACGTCCGCGGTCTTGAACAGCTGGGCCTTCTCGTCGTCCGACACGCGGCCCAGGAACTCGACGCCGCCAAGCCGTCGCGTCATGACGTAGCGGCGAGCCTCTCGCTCCTGCGGCCCGGAGCCGACGACGAGGAGCCGGCACTCGCAGCCCGTCTTGCGGAGGATCCGGAACGCCTTGAGCAGGTCGACCAGGCCCTTTCGCGGTTCGTGGCGGCCGACGAAGAGCAGGTTTCGGTTGCCGTCCTGCCAGCGGGCGAGCGGCACGGCCTTGCGATAGCGGTCGACGTCGACGCCGTTCGGGATGACCTTGTAGTCGCCGGGGAAGAAGCGATCGATGAAGTGCCGCGCCGCCGCGCTGACGGCGATCCGGCCGTGGAGTCGATCCGCGTATCCGCCGAGCATTCGGCTGCCGAACTCGTATGACGGCGAGAACCCGGCGTAGGCGTGGAACGTCGCGATGTTCACGCTCGTGGAGTGGCGGAGCAGGACGAGCGACAGGAACGGCACGAACGGCTCGTGGAAATGGAGCACGTCGAAGCGCTCGCGCTCGAGCATGTCGCGGACGATGGACGGGTACCGCGGCGAGATCGTCACCGTCCCGACGGAGCCGTTGGCCGGCATCGAAAAGCCCTTGCCGAGCCGGATGACGTCGCCCTCGGATGACCGCTGCAGCCCGTGCGAGCTGGTGATGATCCGGACGTCGTGGCCACGCAGCCGAAGATTCTCGTAGAGGTACCGGACGTGCTCGGTGACGCCGCCGGGGAGCGGGTAGACGTACGGGGAGACGAGCCCGATCTTCACCGGCGCGGTGGCTCGGTGCTCGTGGCGCTGTCGGCGTCGAACGTCGCCATGCCGCGGATGTCCGGGTAGCCGAGATCGCGGCCGGTTCCGTCGTGGAGGACGCGGGCGCGAACCGTCGCCCGCGCGTCGCGCCCGTACTTCCGAAGCTGCCGCCCGAAGGTCGCCAGCTGCGCGGTGCTGCCGTGGAAGCTGCCGTTCGCTTCGGTCGCACCGGCCGCGATCGCGTCGCGAAGCTCCGCCGCCGTCGAGCCCGCGAATGCCGTCCACGCCGTCCCGATCGCGTCCGCGGCGTGCGCGTCGCTGTTGCCGACGCCGGCCAGGCCGTGGACCGCCGCGAACCGCACGACGCGGTCGTGCCACGGCCGCCCGAGCGTCGTCGGGTTGAACGTCTCGAGCGCGTCGGGATGGACACGCGGGTCGGGATCGTCGAGGAGGCGGCGGAGAACGAATCCTTGCGCGCACAGGGGATAGGGCACGAGCGGGTGGGCCGGGATCGCGATGCCGCCACGATCGTGGATCTCGGCGATCGTGTCGCGCAGCGAGCGGAGCGGCCGAATCCGGCGGTCGAGGAACAGCGCGAGCAGATGCCCGCCGATCGTGGTCACCTCTTCGCCGACGATGACTTCCGCGCGTGCGCCCCGATCTCGCGCGATGGCGCGGCCGGCGAGCGCGGCGTCGATCCGCTCGTGATCCGTGATCGCGATCACGTCGAGCGACGTCCGGTGCTCGACGAAGTCGAGGA
>DASWSI010000044.1:0-9139 GCA_036402715.1 Candidatus Limnocylindrales bacterium | reverse complement strand
CGTGACGGTCGTCGCCCGATCGGCGCCCGGCCTCCCCACCGAGGAGCGGCTCGATGGCGTCACGGTGATCCGGGTCGAGCAGCCGAAGGCGCTCCGGCATCTGCCGTCGCCCGGGCTGCCTGACGCAACGAACGGCACTGCGACCGGTGGCGCACTGCGAGCCCGCGTCCGTGACACCGTCGGGCGTGTCGTCCAGGGCGTCCGATACCTCCTCGTGGCGCGCGCGTGGGCACGGGCGATCGCCGCTCGGGTGCCGCGCGCGGACATCTGGCAGTCCGAGGGTCTCATTACCCTCCCCGTCGCGCTGGCGCTCCGAGGCGGCCTTGGTGGTCGCGTCGTGTACGACTCGCGCGACCTCCACCTCATGAGCGGCCGGTTCGCGCGGCTGCCCGGCCTGTGGCGGCGGCTCCTCGCTCGTCGCGAGCGGGCGTGGGCGCGTTCCGCGGATGCGGTGCTCACCGCCAATCGTCCGTATGCCGACGCGTTGCAGCGGATCGTCGGCGCCCGCCCCGTGGTCATCTTCAACGGGCCGGTCTCTGTCGTGCCGGAGGCCGCGCGGACGCGCCGCTTCCACGAGCTGTTCCGGCTCGACCCGGCGACGCGCGTCGCCCTGTCACTCGGGGCCGTCGTCCCGCACCGCGGCATCGAGGAGGCGTGCGTCGCGATCGGTGCCGTGCCGGATGCCGTTCTCGTGGTGGTCGGCGACGGGGCGTCGAAGGCCACGCTCGAGTCGACGGCGCGCAGCCTCGTCCACGCCGACCGGATCCATTTCCTGCCCGCCGTCCCGCCGCAGGACATCCCCGCGTGGACCGCGGCCGCGGACGTGGCCGTCATGCCGATCCAGCCGAGCACGATCAACCATCGCCTGACGACCCCCACGCGGCTCTTCGACGCCCTCGGCGCGGGTGTGCCCGTCGTCGCGTCCGACCTGCCGGGCATGGCGGAGATCGTCCGCGAGACGGGCTGCGGCGTCCTCTGCAACCCGTCCGACCCGGCGGACATCGCCCGTGGAATCCGGGCAATCCTCGACGCGCCGGCGGACCGCCGATCGGCGCTCAGAGCCGCCTGTCTCGCCGCGGCCGGCGGGGAGTACGCCTGGGCCCGCCAGGTCGAGAAGCTCGTCGCCGTCTACGCGGGTCTGGGACTCCTCGTCGAGCGGCCGGCGGCCGGCTTCTCGAGGACGACCTCGAAGAAGTCGCGGGCAAGGTCGGAGCGCGGGTAGCGTCCGAGGACGGACTCGAAGCGCGCGTAGAACTCCTCGTCGATCGGCGTCTCGCGGAAATGGACCGCTCGGACCGCGAACCCGATCCGAGCGAAGTGGTCCTCGTACTCGGCCCACGTCAGGCGGTTGACCCACGCGGCGCCCTCGGCCGGCTTGTCCCGCCGGCGGTAGAACTCGCGGAAGACGTCGTCGCCGAAGAGCAGATGCGGAAACGGGAAGGTGACGTCCTTGTACCGATGCGACGCCATCGGCCCGCGGTGGAGATTGGCGGCGATCCAGGCGAGCCCGCCCGGCTTCATCACGCGATACAGCTCGGCCAGCGCCGCGTGCGGATGCTCGACGTGCTCGAAGACGTAGAACGAGTAGACGCGGTCGAAGTAGTCCGCCTCGAACGGCCGATCGACGGCCAGGTCGGCGAGGACGAGGTGCGTCCGATCGTCACGGAGCGTCTCCCACGCCGCCCGCTCCTGGATGTCGACGCCCCACGCGTCGGCACCGAAATGGTGGCCGAGCAGCCACGCCTCGAACCCTCCGCCGCACCCGAACTCGAGGACCCGCTTGTCGTGCAGGTCGACGGATCGATGGACCCACATGAGCCGGTCCTTCGCGCGCCGCGCCATCGCCTCGTCGTCGTACTGGAGCGGCGATGGAACGAGCGGCCTGTCCGCGTACTCCTCGTTGAGCTGCTCGAACAGCGCGATGTCGAAGGCCGGCTCGGGCGGACCGGCGGGGTGCCGGGCGCGGACGACCTCGAACGGGTCCGCGATCCGCGGCGGCACGGGCCACGGCTCGTCGACGCGCGCGGGCTTCGGCTCGATGACGAAGCGCTGCGGCGGCGCGTGCGTCGCTGCGGGTGCCTGCGCGGACGAACGGCGGCGATCGACACCGGGCGGCGCGACGGTCCGTGGCGCGACGCGCCGAAGGACGGAGCGCGCCGTTCGGAGCGCCGTTCGGCGGCCGATCGGGAGGTGATCGAGGATCGAGCGTGCGGTGCGCCGAACAGCCGGCGAGGTCGCGTACCGCCGAAGCATCGTCATCGGCCGGCCGGACCGTTCCGTCCCGCGCAGCTCCGGCGGGCGCGATCGGGCGTGGCGCCAACCAACGTCACGACACCTTCTCCAGCACGACATGGAAGAAGTCGAGCCCGAGGTCGAGCCGCGGATAGCGCCCGAGCACGCCCTCGAACCGCCGGTAGAACGGCTCGTCGAATGTCGCCTCGCTGAACCGCGCCGAGCGGAGCCGGAACCCGATCGTCGCGAACATCGCCGCGTACTCCGTCCAGCTCAGCCGGTTGACCCACGCCGCGCCCTGCGGCGGGAGGTCGTTCCGCCGGTAGAACTCCCGGAAGACATCGTCACCGAACAGCAGGTGCGGCCACGGGAAGAAGACCTCGCGGTACTTGTGTGACGCCATCGGCCCACGGTGCAGGTTCGCGCTCAGCCACATGAGGCCGCCGGGGCGGAGGATGCGGTGCAGCTCCGTCAGGGTCGCGCGCGGGTGGACGACGTGCTCGAAGACGGAGAACGAGACGATCCGGTCGAACGCATCGGCCGCGAACGGGCGGTCGAGCGCGACGTCCGCGAGCACGTATCGAGTCCGCTCGTCGGCGAGCGTGTCCCACGCCCGTCGCTCGACGACGTCGACGCCGGTCGCCTCGCACCCGAAGTGGTGGCTCAGCGTCCACACCTCGTAGCCGGCGCCGCACCCGAACTCGAGCACCCGGCCGCCGCGAAGATCGATCGAATCGTGGACCTGGCGGAGCCGCTGGCGCGCGCGTGCGGCCGCGGACGCAGCGTCGTTGCCGCGCGGCGCGGGCACGACCGGGCGATCGCGGTATTCGGCGTTGAGCGCCTCGAACAGGTCGATGTCGAACGGGCCGTCCGGCGGGCCGTTCGGGTGCCGGTAGCGACGCGTCTTCGCGCCGTCGTCGACGAGCGGCGTCTCCGGCCAGTCGTCACCGATCGGCGTCGGCCGCGGCGAGACGACGAATGTCGCCGGTGCGCCGCCGATGACGACACCGCGCGCGGCCGCTGCGGACGGCGAGCCGGCAGTCGCGACGCCTCGAGCGAAGCGGAGCGCGGTCCCGCGGCCAACCGGCAGGCGGTCGATGGCGCCGCGGACGCCTCGCCGGAGCGCCGGTGATCGCGTCAGGCGCCGCCGGAGGGTCATCGCGCCGTCAGCCCGGAAGCCGCGCGAACCGCTGCGCCTCGGCCTCCGCGAGCAGCTTCCGCTCCTCGACGCGCTGCCGGTAGAGATCGACGATCTCCTCCGGCTCGCCCTCGCGGATGATCTGGCCGCGCTCGATGAGGATCGCCCGGTTGCAGAACTCGGTGACGTACGTCAGGTCGTGGGTGACGAGGACGATCGCCTTGGCCTTGTCGACGAGCTCCCGGATCCGCGCCTGGCTGCGGGCCCGGAACGTCTGGTCGCCGGTCCCGAGGACCTCGTCGAGCAGGAGGATGTCCGGCGTGATCGCGGTCGCGATCGCGAAGCCGAGGCGCGCCTTCATGCCGGTCGAGTACGTCTTCACGGGTGCGTCGATGAACTGGCCGATGTCGGCGAACTCGACGATCGAGGGCGCCAGCGCCGCCATCTCGCGGTGATCGATGCCGAGGAACGCCGCGACGAGGTCGATGTTGTCGCGGCCGGACAGCTCGAGCTCGAACCCGGCCCCCAGCGTCAGCAGCGTCGACACCCGGCCGTCCGTCTCGACCCAGCCCTCGCTCGGCTCGAGGATCCCCGCGAGCGCGAGAAGGAGCGTGCTCTTGCCCGCGCCGTTCGGCCCGATGATCGCGAGCGATTCGCCGTGCTCGAGACGGAAGCTCAGGTTCCGGATCGCCCAGAAGTGCTTCGGAACGCCGTCGCCCCGGCCGACGAGCGCCGGCAGGGAGCTCTTCAGCGTTGTCTTCCGCGTCAGCCGGAGGTTGTAGCGGATGCCGAGGTCGTGGACGGCGATCGCCGGCGGGCGACTCGACGGCTTCGGGAGGGGGGACGATTGCGACAGGACATTCGGGCGCGGGATCTTCAGCGCCGCCATCAGAGGATCCGGGCGAACGCCGGCTCGACGCGCTTGAAGAACGCGAGCGACACCGCGAGGAACACGAGCGACACGATGAGGACGACGAGCAGCCCGGACCAGTCGGGGGCGGACTTCGAGTAGATGACGGCCCGGTACGACTCGAAGAGCGGCCCGAACGGGTTGAGCACGAGGAGGTGCCGCAGCGGATTGCCGCCGCTCGTCGCCTCCGGAAGCGAATACAGCGCCGGAGACAGGTAGAACCACAGCCGGAGGATGTGGCGAAGGACGTTCTGGACGTCGCGGTAGAACGTGTTCACGCCGGCGAGCAGGACGCCGAGCGCGAGGGTGAAGACGTACTGGACCACGCCGATGACGGGGATGAGCAGGACCCACGGGCTCAGGCGTCCCAGATAGAAGAGGTAGACGATCCCGAGCGCGATGAGCCCGATGAGAAAGCTCATCGTCCCCGCCGTGATCGCCGCGACCGGCAGGACGACCTTCGGAAACTGCACCTGGCGGATGAGCGCCTGGCGGTTGACCACGGAGGTCGTTGCGTCGTTCAGGGTCGTGCTGAACCATTTCCACGGCAGGATCGCCGCGAAGATGAACAGGGGATAGTCCGGCGTCGACCGCTTGAAGATGACCTGGACGAGGATGACGTAGACCGCCATCTGCAGGAGCGGATCGAAGATCCACCAGAGCTGCCCGAACGCGGTGTCCGCGTGGGTTCGCTTGAGGTCCGCGCCGACGAGGTAGCGGATGAGCCGCTGCCGTCCGGCGATGTCGCGGAACCCCTGAATGGAGAGCGCGATCGGGCCGGGGCGCGTCAGTGGGCGAGAGGAGGCAGCCACCTAGGTGGATGAACCGGTCATGGACCGGGGTAGGGTAGCACGCGGCCCGCGTCAGACAGGGGTCGGGGCAGGGGCACGGACCCGCGCCGCGACGCCGCGAGCGAAGTCCGCCGACAGGCGGCCGGCGTCGTACTCGCGCGCGACGCGAAGCGCGGCCTCCCGCGCGGAAGGGTTGCGGAGCGCGTCCGCGGCGCGGAGCGCGTCGACGAGGCCGTCCACGTCGCCGGGCTCGAACGTTCGGCCGATCTCCGGGGTGAGGATCTCGCCGATCGAGCCGACGGCTGGTGCGACGACCGGCACACCGAACGACAGCGCGAGCATCAGGACGCCGGAGTTCAGCGACCGCAGGTACGGCAGGACGACGAGGTCCGCGGCCCGGAGAAAGAGCTGCATGTCGTCAGGCGCGATCCGCGTCGGGTAGAGCGAGATGAAGGGGTGGAGCGCGCAGCGCTCGAGGAACTCAAGGACGCCCGGCTCGCGCGACGGCAGGCCCGCGACGATGAGGCGCCGCGCGCCGCCCGGGTCCCGCGAGATCGCGTCGAACGCGTCGACGAGCTGCGTCAGGCCCTTGTACGGCTTGATCGCACCCACGAGCGAGTAGACGGTCTCGTCGGGGCTGATCCCGAGCTGCCAGCGAGCGGCATCGCGCGACGTCGCGTCCACGTACGCGCCGATGTAGTTCGGGTGCGGGACGTGGAGGACCTTGTCCTCCGGGATCCGGAACCATTCGGACGCGGCCGCCGGCGTCTGCGCGGACAGCACGTGGACCACGGAGCAGCGATCGACGATCGCCTGCTGGAGTGCCGCCTCGAGGGCCGGCATCGCGGCGCCATGCGGCAGGACGTTGTGAACGGTCCACGCGAGCGTGCCGCCGCGAGCGAGGAACCGGTCCAGCTGCGCGACGAACCGGTCGAGCATCAGCCGCGCCTCATCCTGGTTCGCGGCGGACTCGAGGATCTTGTTCGTCCAGTGGAGGTGCAGCACGAGACGCACGCCGGCGGCCGTCGCGAACGCCGTCAGGTC
This sequence comes from Candidatus Limnocylindrales bacterium, assembly GCA_036402715.1. Classification (GTDB taxonomy): domain Bacteria; phylum Chloroflexota; class Limnocylindria; order Limnocylindrales; family CSP1-4; genus JACDAV01. The sequence continues at coordinate 3,024 of DASWSI010000044.1, read as the reverse complement.
CTCGAGCTCCGCGAGGTCGTACAGCGGGACGGACCCGACGCCGTGCTCCCACGCCGCGGAATAGAGGAGCGACTGGTAGGGGTTCATCCGCGCGATCGGGTGATAGGCGATGAGGATCGGCTCGTCGTGGCCGAGCGCCTCGAGGTGCCGGACGGCGGCTGCCGCGTCCATGACGACGGTCCCGCGCTCGCGGTCTCGGCCGCGAAGGACCCCGTTCATCGTGCCGCACCGCGGATGGCGGACCCGCCGCCGACACCCGCGCGCGATCCGAGCAGGGACGCGTACACGTCGCGATACCGATTCCCGTTCGCCCCCCACGTCCGTTCGGCGAGGACCCACCGCCGGCCCGCCTCACCGAACTGCCGGATGAGCTGCGGCTGGTCGATCAGCGTCTCGAGCGCCGAGGCGAGCGCGGCGGGATCGTCGTGCGGAAACGCGAGGCCGCGCTCCCCCGGCGCGGCGATCTCGACGAGCGCCGGCAGGTCCGACACGACGAGCGGCTTGCCCATCGCCATCGCCTCGAACGGCTTGAGCGGCGTGACGTAGCGGGCCGCACGGTCGTTTCGGCGCGGAACGACGAACACGTCGAGGAGCGCGTAATGCGCGCGGACCTCGCCATGCGGGATGCGGCCGGTGAAGACGACAGCCTCACCGACGCCCGCCCGCCGCGCCATCGCCTCGAGCTCCTCCCGACGCCGGCCGTCACCCACGATCAGGCAGGCGACCTTGCGGCCGCGGAGCAGCAGCGCCGCCGTCGCCTCGATGAGCAGCTCCTGGCCCTCGCGCGGGTGGTCGAGGTTGCTGACGTAGCCGAACACGGTCTTGCCCTGCAGCCGATACCGCCGCTGGAGCTCTGGATCCGGCGCGGCAGGCTCGAACGCCTCCGGGTCGACGCCGTTGGGCATGAGGAAGATGCGGTCCGCCGGGACGCCTCGGGCGACGATGTCGTCGCGCATCGCCTCACCGATCGTGACCACCGCGTCCGCGGCCTGCATCGCCCGGTTCTCCGTTTCGAAGCGGCGCTCGTAGTGCTCGCCGGTCTCGGCGCGGTTGTGGTCGCCGGACCATGTCGTCTCGAAGAACGAGCGGACCTCGTAGACGAGGGGGCGACGCAGGTACTCCCGGAGCGCGAGCCCGACCAGCGCGGTCTCGAAGCCGCGGAACCCGGACGACGCGTGGATGATCGCGGGGCGTTCCTGCCGGCCGACCTTCGCCGCAAGCCAGGCGTAGTCGGTGAGGTGGACGTCGAACGGCTGATCCGTCGGGTAGCCGGGCCCGAGGTCGAGTCGGTGATGGACGATCCCGTCGACCGTCTCGGTCGTCTCGAACCGCTTGACGCCCTCCTTGCGCGGGAAGCCGAGGGATGTCACGACGAACGGCTCGAGGCCGGCGTCCCGCTGCGCCAGGAGCGTATAGCGGCTTCGCATCGTGAAGCCGTTCTGGAGGTACGGCACCGATTCCTTGAGCAGATGCATGACGACGTGATCGCCGCGCGGCTCGACGGGATGCGGCGGTCCCGGAATCCGGGGCAGCCAGCGTGGGTCCGTCTCGACGAGCCGGCCGAGCCACATCCGCTCCTGGGCCGCGAGGCGGGGGTCGTCCTGCAGGCGACGGAGGTGACGGATCGTCGTCACGACGTCGCTCAGGTCGCCGCGCCGGGCGTGGATGTCGCGCTTCAGCGCGATCGCCTTCCAGCTGTCGGGGTGCCGGTCGAGGATTCCGCTCACGAGCTTCAGGGCGATCTCGTACTCGCCGCGGTCGAAGGCGTGGCGGGCGCGCCGCCACGCGACCGGGTCCTGGAGGACATCGAAGCGAGGGCCGCGTTCCGCGGTCGCTGCAGCGACGGCTCGCGACTGCGCGGTGGGTGCGCCGGTGACGAGCGAGTACGCGTCGCGAGCGATGCCGAGGAATGCCTCGTCGCGTGGCGGCGGAAGGAAATCCGCGACGCGCTTCACCGCGCCCTTCAGGCTGCCGCGCATCCCACCCGACGCCGCGGCGCGCGGTCGCCCGTACGTGGGCCGGCGATCCGAAGCGTCAGCCACGGGGTCCGACCGGGACGCGGGCGCTCGCCTGCGGGAACGGAGCGCGCGACGGTGTCGCGCGACGGGTGCAACGCATCGCGGGAAGGATAGTCGGCGGCTCGGGATCCGGCCCGGGGCCGACCTCCGGCACCTCGACGGCAGCATGGCGCGCGGCGCCCGCCCCGTCAGACCGCGCCGAGGCGCTCGTAGAGGGCGCGGTATCGCTCCCCGTTCTGGCGCCAGGTGCGGTTCGCGGCGACCCACTCCCGACCGGCGCGCCCGAGCGCCTCGCGGCGACCACGGTCCTCGAGCAGCGGCTCGACGACAGCGGCGAGGTCCGCCGCGTCCTCGGGTCGGAACGTGAGCCCCGTTTCGCCGTCGACGACGATCTCGCGGAGCGCCGCGACGCCGCTGACGACGAGCGGCCGCTCGAGCGCCATCGCCTCGTACGGCTTGAGCGGCGTCACGAGCTGCGAGACGCGATCCGCCGTCCGCGGTACGACAAAGACATCGATGACCGAGTAGTACGACGCGATTCGCTCGTGGGGCACGCGGCCGGTGAAGATCACGGTCCCGTCCGCCACCCCGAGCCGGCGCGCCTCGGCCTCGAGCGCGCCACGCTCTTCGCCGTCCCCGACGAGCAGGACCCGGACGCGACGCCCGCGGTCACGGAGGATCGCGCCGGCCTCGATGAGGAATCGGATGCCCTCGTAGCCGGTGAAGCTCGAGATGTATCCGAGCACCGTCTCGCCGTCGGCGATCCCGAGGCTTGCGGCAAGCGCGTCGTCGCGCGGACGGGGCACGAACCGGTCGATGTCGACCGCATTCGGGACGACGATGACGTTCTCAGGTTTGCAGCCCCGCCGGACGATGTCCGCCCGCATCGTCTCCGACAGGGTCACGACTGCCGCTGCCGCGAGCATGCACGCGGTCTCCGCGGCCTTCGCGCCAGCGTATCGGTCCGCGCTCGAGCCCTTCTGCGTGTCGCGCGCCTGCGCGGCGC
>DASWSI010000043.1:0-10734 GCA_036402715.1 Candidatus Limnocylindrales bacterium | reverse complement strand
ACGACGGCGAACGTGTGGCCCGGCTCGATGAACAGGTAGTCGTAGGCGAGGAAGCTGCCGAGCGCGGCCACGACCGCCTCGACGATCCCGAGCCCGACCGCCAGGACGATGACCGCAGGGATGTACGCCGCAGACGCGTTCGGGACGTTGACGGCGGATTCGAGGATGGCGACGAGCCCGCTCGCGAGGGCGAGCGCCGCCGCGATCGACACGACCCGAAATGCCAGGCTCCGGATCGGCAGGGCACGAGGAACCACGGCCTCATGGTATTCCCGCCTCGGCCCCGCCCCGGCGGCGGCCACCGTCCGCGGTGTGTGCCGGCGCCGGCGAGCGCTGGCGGCGCCCGGGCGGGCCGCCGCCTGGCCGCCGGGCAGTGGGCGGCCGCCCGGCGCGAGGCTTGACGCATCCTTGAGCGTCGGGAACAGGACCAGCGTGCCGGGCCTCTTGGCGGTGGCTCGTACGGTCAGGTCGTGGATCCCACCTTTTCCTGGATCGTCGGCGCGGAGACCGATCCGCTCGAGGTCGCCCTGGTCGAGATCGACGCGGCGATCGCCCTCGTCCGCAGCGGCGCCGCTCGCACCGTCCGGCTGTGCGGCCTTCGGGCGGCCGAGCGCGCAGCGGTAACCGGCGCCGCGCGGGCCCAGACGGCCGGCGTCGAGTTCCTCTTCCGGCGCGAGACCGGCGGCTCCATCACGCTCGTGATCGGACCCGACCTTCGCCAGCGGGAGTCCCAGGCGCGGCCGCGGCGCGAGTCGTGATCGGGGGACGACGACCGATCCGGGGCCGGAAGGCGGGCGATCGGCGGGTTCGGGTGGAGCGCCCATACGCTCCGTACTTCCGGTACACGGGCCCGAACCAGCTCGTTGCGCGGCAGGCCGCCTCGCAACCGCGGACGGCTCGCGGCCGCGCCCTCGCACGGGTGCGCGCGACGGTGTTCGGCCGTCCGCTGTCGAACGAAGACGAGATGCAGGAGCGGCTGGCCAAGAAGAAGGCCCTCGCCATCTTCAGCTCGGACGCGATCTCATCGTCGGCCTACGCGACGGAGGAGATCCTTCGGGTTCTCGTCGTTGCCGGTGCCGGCGCGCTTCTCGTGTCCGTTCAGGTCGCGATCGCGATCGCGCTGCTCCTCGCTGTCGTCGCCGTCTCCTACCGCCAGGTCTGTCGCGCGTATCCCGGCGGCGGTGGCGCGTACATCGTCGCGCGGACGAATCTCGCTCCGGTCTTCGGGCTCATCGCGGCCGCGGCGCTGCTGATCGACTACGTCATGACGGTTGCCGTCTCGACCGCGTCGGCGATCACCCAGATCCAGTCCGTGATTCCGTCCGCGTACGGCGTTCGGATCGAGATCGCCTTCGTCTCGATCACCCTCATCACGATCGCGAACCTCCGGGGCCTCCGCGAGTCGGGCAACATCTTCGCCGTCCCGACCTACCTCTTCATCGGCCTCGCACTGGCGATCGTCGGGATCGGGGCGCTGCGAATCATGAGCGGTGGCGCGACTGCGGCTGTCCCGGAGCACGACGCGGTTCCGTTCGGGACGGAGTCACTCGGCGTCCTCCTCCTTCTGAAGGCGTTCGCCGGCGGTTCCGTCGCGCTGACGGGCGTCGAGGCGATCGCGAATGGCGTTCCCGCGTTCAAGCCTCCGGAGGCTCGAAACGCGGCGAACACGATGACGATCATGGCCGTCCTGCTCGCGATCCTGTTCGTCGGGCTCACGATCGTCGCGGTTTCGTTCGGCCTGCGGCCGACGGAGGAAGGCGGCGCATCGATCGTCGCGCTCGCGGCGCGGGCGGCATTCGGAGCTGGTTCGCCGCTGTTCTACGCGTTCGCCGCGAGCACGGCGCTGATCCTCTTCCTCGCAGCGAACACGAGCTTCAATGCGTTCCCGCGGCTCGCGGCGATCCTCGCGATGGACGGCTACATGCCGCGCCAGTTCTCGTTCCGCGGCGACCGCCTCGCGTATTCGTGGGGGATCGCGCTGCTGGCGGCGATCGCGTTCGGGATCCTCTGGGCGTTCAAGGGCGACACCCACGCGCTCATTCCGCTGTACTCGGTCGGCGTCTTCCTCTGCTTCAGCCTCAGCCAGGCCGGGATGGTCCGGCACTGGCGCCGGGTCCGCGAGCCTGGCTGGCGCTGGCGGCTGACGGTCAACGCCGCGGGTGGGGTGCTCACGGCGGTCGTCCTCGCGATCGTCGTCTACGAGAAGTTCCGGGGCGGCGCATATCTCGTCGTCATCCTCGTCCCGGTGCTCGTGGCGATGATGCTGTTCATCAAGCGGCAGTACAGCCGGTCCGCGCGCGAGCTCGCGGTGAAACCGGACCTCATCGTCGGGCCGCCGATGCGCGAGGAGCGCGTCATCGTCCCGATCCCGGGGATCAACCGAGCGGTCATCCAGGCGATCAACGTCGCGCGGTCGATCGATCCGGACGTCCGCGCCGTCTACATCTCGGACGATCCGGCCGGCGCTTCACAGGTTCGGGCGGACTTCGAGCGGCAGGTGCCGGGCGTCCCGCTGGTCGTCGTGGAGTCGCCGTACCGGGCGCTCGCGGGGCCGCTCCTCGCCTACCTCGACGTCCTCGACATGGCGTGGCCGCCGGACAAGGCGCACCCGATCACGTTCGTGGTCGTCCCGGAGTACATCGCCCGCTCGTGGTGGGAGCGGCTGCTCTACAACCAGTCGACGAAGCGGCTTCGCGCCGTGCTGCTCGGGCGGCCGCACACCGTCGTCGTCAACGTCCCGTACCGCCGAGAGGCGCACGACGACGACCGCGACCACGACCTCGTCGAGGCGCCGCGCGAGTAGTCCCGGCGGTCGCGGCGCACGTGGGCCGGCCGGCGCGCCCGCGACGGGCCGCGAACAGCGCCGGGCGTCCCGCCGCCCGGCTCCGTCGCAACGGAACTGACACGGCTGCGAGAGGGCCCGCAGGCGCCGGCACGAGCAACGCGGACCGACACTCCCGTCGGGGTTCGGGGGCCGGCGCGCGACCACGCGCCGGTTTCGGTGTTCCGTGAAGCCACGCCAAGGAGATCCATGGACGCGATCGCGATGCTCGAGGCCGACCACAGGAAGGTGAAGGCCCTCCTCAACGACCTGGAGTCGACGACCGAACGGGGCGTGAAGACCCGTGCCGAGCTGTTCTCGACGATCAAGGGCGAGCTGACGCTCCACGAGGTCATCGAGGAGGAGATCTTCTACCCGGAGCTCAAGGCGCACCCGAAGGCGAAGGACATCGTCCTCGAGGGCTACGAGGAGCACCACGTCGTCGACACGCTCATGGGCGAGCTCGAGGAGCTCGATGTCGCGGATGAGTCGTGGGGCGCCAAGGCGAAGGTCATGAAGGAGAACATCGAGCACCACATCGAAGAGGAGGAGGGCGAGATGTTCAAGCAGGCTCGCCAGGTCTTCGATGCCGCGGAGCTCCGCGACCTGGGAAGCCGGATGGAGGCACGGAAGAAGACTGCCGGAGCGGAGCTCGGCATCCCGGTCGGGCGCTGACGCCGGTCGCCGTCACGCGCGCCGGTGCCGCGCGGGTAGCGGCGTCGCCTCAGGGCGGTGGTGCCTGCACGACCATCTGGTCCGGATAGCACCACATCCAGCGCTCGCCGGGCTCGAACGAGCGGACGATCGGGTCGCCGGTGGCGGCCACGTGCGCTGTCGCGTGGCGGTTCGGCGACGAATCGCAGCAGCCCACGTGGCCGCAGCTCATGCACAACCGAAGATGAACCCACCTGCCGCCGACGCGGAGGCAGTCCTCACAGCCATCGGCCGATGGGGTCACGTCGCGGATCTGGTCGAGGTGTGAGCAGCCCGGCATCGAGTCCTCCAGCCCGTCCTGCGACGAGCATCTCCGCGAGCTCCTGACCCGCTCCTCGCCACGGTAATCCGTCGCAGCGCGTTGCGCCGCGGAGCGTGCGGGATGCCCGTCAGTCGACTTGCGCGGTCCATCGGTGCGACAACGGTCTTATCCTGTCGCCCGTCGCCCGCCGGCCGCGGCGGTGGCGGCCATTCGCGCCCGAGGACAAGGTGCAGCCGCACGTCGCCGTCACGGAACCGCAGACGGGAACCCTGCTCGAGGTCCGCGGGCTGTCGAAGTCGTTCCGCGGCCTTCGGGCGCTTGATGACTACGGCCTCAGCCTCACGCCCGGAACGATCCATGGCGTCATCGGCCCCAATGGCGCCGGCAAGACGACGCTGTTCCACCTGCTGTCCGGGTTCCTTCGGCCGACGAGCGGGAGCATCCGGTTCGATGGCCGCGACGTCACCGGCCGGCCGGCGTACGAGATGTCGCGCCTCGGTGTCGCGCGGACGTTCCAGAACATCCGGCTGTTCGGCGACCTGTCCGTCCTCGACAACGTCAAGGTCGCCCTCCAGCGCGAGTGGCACCACTCGCTCGTCGCGACGCTCGTCTCGAGCCCCGGTTTCCGGCGCCGCGAGCGCGAGCTGGACGAGGCGGCGGTCGCACTCCTCGATCGGATGCGGCTCGGCGACCGCCGCGACCGTCTTGCCCGAAGCCTCCCGTACGGCGATCAGCGCAGGCTCGAGATCGCGCGCGCGGTCGCGACCCGGCCGAAGGTGCTGCTCCTCGACGAGCCGAACGCGGGGATGAACCCGATCGAGACGCAGGACCTCCTCGGCCTGATTCGCGGGCTGCGCGACGACCTCGCGATCACGATCATCCTCGTCGCCCACGACATCCCGCTCGTGATGAACTTGTGCGACCGGATCCAGGTCCTGAACTACGGCAAGCTCATCGCCGAAGGCGCGCCCGCGGACGTCCGGGCAAACCCGGACGTGATCGCCGCGTATCTCGGCCAGGCGCGGGAGCGGGACCGCGCCGCGGCAACCGAAGCGGAGCTCGCCGCCGATGCTTGAGCTTCGCGACGTGCACGTCCGGTACGGCAACATCCGGGCGCTGCAGGGCGTGTCATTCCGGGTCGAGCAGGGCGAGCTCGTCGCCCTCATCGGGTCGAACGGCGCAGGCAAGACCACGACGCTCCGGACGATCTCCGGCCTGCTCCGCCCGTCCCAGGGTTCGATCACCTTCGAGGGTGCGGAGATCGGCCGCGCCGCGACGGACCGGATCGTCCGGCTCGGCATCTCCCAGGCGCCGGAGGGGCGGCGGATCTTCGGCAGCCTGACGGTCCGCGAGAACCTCGTCCTCGGCGCGGTGTCACGCTCGGACCGTTCCGGCGTGACCGAGGAGATGGACAACGTGTTTGCCCTGTTTCCCTTGCTCAAGGAGCGGCTCGGCCAGGCCGGCGGGACCCTTTCCGGCGGTGAGCAGCAGATGCTCGCGATCGGGCGGGCGCTGATGAGCCGGCCGCGCCTGCTGCTCCTCGACGAGCCGTCACTCGGCCTGGCTCCGCTGATGGTCGAGCGGATCTTCGCGACCATCGCCGAGCTGAAGCAGCAGGGCCGGACGATCCTGCTCGTCGAGCAGAACGTCAACCACGCCCTCGACGTCGCCGATCGCGCGTATGTCATGGAGACCGGCCGGATCACGCTCGACGGTCCTGCGGCCGTCCTCCGCCGCGACCCCAACGTCGAACGCTCGTACCTGGGCGCCTGATGGGCATCTACGCGATCCAGCAGGTCGTCAACGCGCTGAGTGCGGGGAGCCTGTACGCACTCATGGCCGTCGGCCTGGCGATGGTCTTCGGGATCCTCCGGCTCATCAACTTCGCCCACGGCGACCTGATGATGGTCGCGGCGTATCTCGCGGTCTTCTGCCTGGGGGCCGGGCTGCCGCTCCCGGCCGCGATCGTCGTGATGGTCGCGGGCACGGTGATCATCGGTCTCCTGATGGAGCGGATCGCGTATCGCCCGATCCGCGGCGCGCCGGACGTGGCGATGCTCCTCTCGTCGTTCGCGGTCGGGCAGATCCTCCAGAACGGAACGCTGCTGACGACGCGCCTCGCCAACCAGCCGCAGCAGATCGCCTTCCCGAGCCCGCCGGGCCTGGGCGGCGTCCTGTCCAGCCGCGACTTCGCGTTCCTCGGCGATATCACGATCCCGCGCGTCAACGTCATCTCGTTTGTCGCCGGAATCGTCCTGCTCGGCCTGCTGACCGTGTTCGTGACGAGGACGACGCTGGGGCTGTCGATGCGCGCAGCGGCGGAGGATCTCGGCGCGGCGCAGCTCATGGGGATCAAGGTCAACCGTGTCGTCGCGACGGCATTCGCGATCGGCGCGGGGCTCGCCGCCGTCGCGGGTCTCCTCTACTCCGTCCAGGCCGGCCAGATCAATCCGTACATCGGGTTCACCCCGGTCCTCAAGGCGTTCATCGCGGCGGTCATCGGTGGCTTCGGGAGCATCGCCGGCGCGGTCGTCGGTGGCTATGCGCTCGGCTTCCTCGAAGTGCTGACGACGGCGATCTTCGGGCTCGGCGCGCTGCTCCCACCGGGGCCCCTCCATGACTTCCTCGAGCACTGGCTTCCGAGCTCGCTGGCGAGCTACCGCGACGCCTTCGTCTTCCTGATCCTCATCCTCGTCCTGCTCGTCCGGCCGCAGGGCATCCTCGGCAAACGCGACCGCGAGGAGGCGCTGTGAGAAGTCGCGCGCTCGGGCCGCTCGTCGCCGTCGTGGCACTGTCCGTCGCCTTCGCGCTCATCGACGCGAGCGGACAGGCGTTCTGGCAAGGGCTCCTGATCAACCTCGCGATCTTCCTGATCCTCGTCGTCGCGCTCAACCTCTCGAGCGGGTTCACCGGCGTGTTCTCGCTCGGTCACATCGGGTTCATGGCGCTCGGCGCGTACGTCTCGGCGATCCTCACGCTGCCGCTCCGCGAGAAGCGCCTCTACCTGCCGAATCTGCCGTCATGGCTCGCGGGCGTTCACCTCGACCAGACCGTCGCCAGCGTCCCGATCGGGTTCCTGTTCGCGACGCTGATCGCTGGCCTGCTCGTCACCGTCATCGCGTGGCTCGTGGGACGGGTGCTGATGCGGCTGTCCGGCCATTTCGTCGCCGTGGCGACACTCGGCTTCCTCGTCATCGTCCGCGTCGTCCTGTTCAACGCCGACGAGTTCACCCGCGGCTCGCGCACGTTCTCGAACGTGTCGCCGTACTCGAACCTGTGGTGGGCATGGGGCTGGGCGCTGATCGCGATCTACGTGGTCTGGCGGCTCAAGCGTTCGCCGTACGGCCGCGACATGCTGGCGCAGCGCGAGGATCGGGTCGCGGCCCAGGCGGTCGGGATCCGCCTCATGGAGCCGCGGCTGCTCGCGTTCGTCGTCGGCGCGTTCTTCTCCGCGGTCGCGGGTGCGGTGTACGCGCACCAGATCACATCGTTCTCACCGACGGTCTTCTACTTCGACCTGACGTTCCGGGTGATCACGATGCTCGTCATCGGCGGGATGGGATCGGTCAGCGGCTCCGTCATCGGGGCCGTTGCCGTCACGGCCCTTGCCGAGGCACTCCGGCGGATCGAGGACGCGACGCTCCTCTACGGGATGAGCCAGATCGTCCTCGCGGTGATCTTCCTCGTGATCATCATCTTCCGCCGCGAAGGGCTGCTCGGGCAGCGGGAGCTATCACTCGGCGGGTCGTTCGCGCGGCTGCGTCCGAAGCGCGCAGGCTGACGTTGCCACTCGGCATCCGCACACCCCGATCCGCTTGTCGCCGACTCCGGTGAGCGCTACGTTGCGGCCATGACGGAAGGCATTACCGCGCGGCAGTTTCGCGAGTCTGACGGCGTCGAGGACTGGCGTGTCCTGAGCGAGGGAGCGTGTGCATTCTTTCGAACGGCGACGTTCGATGCGGCCGTGCGGCTCGTCATGGCGATCGGCGACGTCGCCGGCACGGACCACCGTCCGGAGATCGACATTCGGCACGACGGCGTGACCGTCCGCCTGATCACGATCACGGGCGACTACTACGGGATGAGCCGCCGCGATATCGAGATCGCCCGAGAGATATCGGCGGTCGCGCGGACGCAGGGCCTGACCGCCGATCCATCCGCGGTCCAGAACCTGCTCGTCGTCCCCGGGGCGCCGGTGACGGCGGAGGTCATCCCGTTCTGGCGCGCAGTTCTCGGCTACGAGCCTCGCGCGGACAGCCCGGATGAGGACCTCGTCGATCCCCACCGGATCGGGCCGTCGTTCTGGTTCGAGGAGATGAAGGAGCCTCGCCCGGGCGGCGGTGGCGCGATCCACGTCGCGGTGTGGGTCCCGTACGAACAGGCAGAGGCTCGCGTGGCCGCGGCGGTCGCGGCGGGCGGTCACGTCGTTCGCGACCGGTTTGCGCCCGCGTGGTGGACGCTCGCGGACGCGGCCGGGAACGAGGTCGACATCGCGACCACGACGGGCCGCGACTGACCGCGCGCAGGCCTGCCGGCTCGGATAGCGTTCCGAAATCGCCGATGTGAACGTGGAGGACCGGAGCATTGAGCGCGACGATCGAGGAGCTCACGAGCGCGGCGGAGCAGCGCTGGAAGGATCGCTGGGCGGAGGGACCGAGGCGACTTCGCTGGACATCGCTGCCACCGCAGATCGGCGACCCGGCGCCGGACGCGACGCTCCCGGACCGCGACGGGACCGCGACGAAGCTTTCGACGCTGTGGGGTGAGAAGCCGCTGCTTCTCCTCTTCTGGCGCCATTTCGGCTGCTCGTGCGGGATGGACCGCGCGGCGCGCCTCCGAACCGAGCTCGGCGACATCCGGGCCGGCGGCGGCGACGCGGCGATCGTCGGCCAGGGCGAGCCCGAGCGCGCCGCCCGCTACCGCGACCAGCAGGGGCTGGACGTTCCGATCCTGTCCGACCCGAGCCGCTCGACGTACGAGGCCTACGGCCTGCTCCAGGGCACCCCGGCCCAGATCCTCTTCGACGCGCCGGACGCGTTTCTCCGCTGCGACCTCGACGCGGGGCTCGGGCTGGCCGCCTCCCGCCAGGGCACACCGCGCGCCCTCGTCGACGATCCGTGGCAGCTCCCCGGGGAGTTCGTGATCGGGCGGGACGGAATCATCGCCAACGTCCACCGCTATGGTTGGTGCGAGGACTACCCGGACGCCCGGGTCAACCTCGCGGCGATCCGAACGGTTGCCGGGCGGCTCTAGCCGTCGGCGGACTCCGGTCCGATGAACTTCGTGCGTTTCGGCCCTGGGTGGCGTGTATGTAGGTGTGACCACCCAGATGGCGACCGTGAAATCGACTGAGATCACGCAGGAGCGCGCCTACGAGGGCGCGTACGCCGACCACTGGGCGGACGTGTTCCGGTTCGCTCTGGCCTGGACGAACGACTGGGCCGCCGCCGAGGACCTCGCGCAGGAAGCGTTCCTCCGCCTGTGGAACAACCGCGGTCGGCTCGACTGGGGGAAGCCCGTCCTTCCGTGGCTGCTCGTCGCGACGCGCCGGCTCGCGACGGACCGGTTCCGGGCTCTGCGGCGACGGCTTCTGCCGACCACGCAGCCCGCATCCCTTGATCCCGGCCAGCGTGATCGCTGGCTCGACGTCTGTGCCGCGATGGGCGACCTGTCGTCGCTCGAACGGACTGCGCTCGTCATGACTGCCGTGGAAGGCGCCTCGTACGAGGAAGCCGCGGCGTTGCTGGGGACGAGCGCCGGAGCCCTCCGCGCGGCGGTGAGCCGCGCCCGAACGAAGCTGGAGACCGCCTGATGGACCCGTCACGCCCGAATCGCATCCTGCGGGAGTGGACCGCGCTCGCCAACTCCGCCCGCCGCCCGGCTGTTCCGCCCCGACGCGTCGTCGTCCGAAGCGGTCTGGCGGGCCCGACGTTTGCCGGCGCCGGCCTCGTCGCCGTGGCGATCGTCGTCGCGGTCGTCTGGCTCGGGGGCCGCGGGCCGAACGGCACGATCGGCGGACGTGCCACTGCGACGCCGACCACCGCCGCGATCGCGACGGCCGTGGCGGCAACGCCGACGCAGCCGCCCGCAACGCCGGCCCCAACGCCGGTTGTCGCTCCCTCGACGCCCATCACTCCGGTTGCGACGCCGCGACCCACGGCGCGCCCCACCCCGATCACCGTCGCTGCCTGCACGCCGTCGCACCTCGCAGCGCGGATCACGCTGTGGGAAGGGGCCGCCGGCCACCGGATCGGTCATCTCGAGCTGAAGAACGTGGGCGCGGAGGCGTGCAAGGTTCCGAGCCTCGAGCGGCCGCAGCTTCTCGACGGCCACGGCACGGTGCTGATCAACGGCACGAATCCCACGGCGTCCACGCTGTTGACCGTCGCCCCGGGCGCGGTGCTCAAGACGCTCGTCCAGGACGGCAACTACTGCGGACCCGCGCCCGCGGCGCCCGTGACCGTGGCCTTCGTCCTGCCGAGCGGCCAGAAGATCATCGCGGCCCCGGTCTCATCGACGGACGCGACGGTCCCGCCGTGCAACGGGCCCGGAATGCCCGCGGATATCGAGATGCAGCCGTGGACGCATTGACGGCGGCTGGGGCACCACTGAACAGGTCGGAGGCCGGGGGATGAAAAGCATTCGGATCCTGCTCGTCGCGGCGCTCGTCGTCGCCGCGACGAGCGTTCGGGGGCCGGCGGCAGCTCCGGCAGCGGCGTCGGCGCGTACTCCTCTCGCGCCGACGACCTCCGCCGCCACCGCCCCCACGTACGCCCAGCTCATCGGGCAGAAGCTCGTCGTCCGGATGACCGGCACGACACCGACCGCGGACCTCCTCGGCCGCATCAAGCGCGGTGAGATCGGTGGAGTGATCCTGTTCGGGTCGAACGTCACGACGAAGACGGCGCTCATCGCGCTGACCGGCAAGCTGCGGGCG
>DASWSI010000042.1:0-6450 GCA_036402715.1 Candidatus Limnocylindrales bacterium | reverse complement strand
CCTCGCTCGTCGCCAGCGACAACCAGTTCGTGACCAAGGAAGCGTTCTTCATGAACCTCGGCGCGGGAACGGCAACGTTCGCCTACCGGCCCATCCCGTTCCAGGGCCGGCTGACCGCCACCGAGATCCACCTGGCCCTCGGGCAGGGTGGGCCCGTCGTGCCCCAGGGCGGCAAGGAGCTGGGCCCGCTGGCCGAGATCCCGCCGCTCTGCACGGACGGCAACAACACGGTCCCGAAGGGCTGTCAGGCGCCGCGCCAGGACTTCATGCCGGAGGTCGAGATCTTCGACCGAACGGGCGCGGGGGCCTGGGTCCGGCTTCCCCGCATGGCCGCGGAGGCCTCCTACACCGTCGCGAACCCCGCCCGCTACGTCGACCCCGCGACGGGCCAGATTCTCGTGCGCTTCGTCAACGACAATCCGCAGTCGAGCGTGGGCTTCGGCTTCGGCGTCACGCTCGTGGGGGACGTCGAATGAGCGCGATCGTCGAGACGCACGGCCTGGTCAAGCGGTACGCGGGGACGGTTGCCGTCGCCGGCATCGACCTGACCATCGAGGAGGGCGAGATCTTCGGGCTCGTCGGCCCGAACGGCGCCGGCAAGACGACGCTCCTTCGGCTCGCCGCCGGGATCGACGAGCCGGACGAAGGCTCGGTCCACCGAAAGCGCGGGCTCGCGCTCGGGCTCCTCTCGCAGGAGGCCCATTTCGATGCCGCCTTCATGGCGGCGCCGGATCTGCGGGCGGCGGTTCGCCAGGGTGCCTCGCACCTCGAGGTCATGGGCGAGGAGCTCGCGACGCTCGAGCGCGAGCACCGCGTCGAGGAGCCGCGCTACGCGGACCTCCAGCATCGGTTCGAGACGCTCGGCGGCTACACCCTCGACCAGCGCGTCGACGAGACGCTGTCCGGACTGGGGTTCGCGCGGGACGAGTGGACGAAGCCGCCAACGGCGCTCTCGGGCGGCGAGCAGACCCGGGCCGCGCTCGCCCGGCTCGTCATCGCGGACCCGGAGCTGCTGCTCCTCGACGAGCCGACGAACCATCTCGACCTGGAGGCGCTCGAGTGGCTCGAGCAGCACCTCCGGCGGCGGAGCGGCTCGCTCCTCGTCGCATCGCACGACCGGGCGTTCCTCGACGCAACCGTCGACCGGATCTGGGAGCTTCGGGACCGCCGCCTGACGGCATTCCGTGGTGACTACTCCGCGTACCACCGGCAGCGCGAGGAGCGCGATGCGCGGCAGGTCAAGGACGTCGAGTCGCAGACGGACCAGATCGCGCGCGAGCGCGAGCTCGTCCAGCGGTTCCGGAGCCACCGCAAGTTCGCCCAGATGCACGAGCACGAGGCGCGGCTCGAACGGCTCCAGGCGGACCGGGTCGAGGCACCGAAGGCGGGGCGCAAGCTGCGGCTGCCCTCGGCCGCCCTCGCCGGGACGGGGCCCGTTCGGTCGGGCGAGCTCGCCGTCCGGATCGAAGGTCTCGTCGCAGGCTACTTTCCGCGCCGAACGGAGCCCCGCGGCGATGCCGCGGACCCGTCCGCCGGCCTCGCGCCGCAGGCGTTGCCGAAGCCCGTTGTGACGGTTCCGTTCCTCGCCGCGCAGCGCGGGGAGCGGATCGGGATCGTCGGGCCGAATGGGGCCGGAAAGACGACGCTCCTGCGGACCGTCGCCGGCGAGCTGCCGCCGCTCGACGGCGTGCTCGCCTTCGGGCACAACGTGTCGCTCGGCTACCTCGCCCAGCTCCGCGGCGCCGCGATCCCGGGGACGACCGTCCTCGACGCACTCCTCGAGGCGATCCCGATCACGCCGGGGGAGGCGCGCAGCTACCTCGCCCGGTTCCTCTTCCGCGGCGACGACGCGCTCAAGGAAGTCCGGTCGCTGAGTGGCGGCGAGCGGTCGCGTCTCGAGCTGGCGCTGCTCGGGATCATGCCGGCGAACCTGCTGCTTCTCGACGAGCCGACGAACCACCTGGACATCCCCGCACGCGAGGCGATCGAGTCGTTCATGGCGGACACGCCGGCGACGCTCCTCGTCGTCAGCCACGACCGCCGGCTCCTCGAGACGGTCTGCGAGCGGCTGTGGGTCGTCGGCGACGGGCTCGCGGTCGCGTTCGACGGCGGCTACCGCGCGTGGCGCTCGGCCGTTGCCGGTGGCTGGACCGTTGCCGCGGCGGTCGAGCAGGAGGCGCAGCGGCTGCGGTCGGGACAGGGGCGCGGGCGACCTGCGGGCGGAGACGCGACGCGCGCGCGGGCAGGCGATGCAGGGACGGCAACGGCGGGGACGCGGTCGTCGAGCGGGCGGCAAGCCGCCGCGGCAGCCGCGGCAAGTGGCGCGTCGGCGTCGTCCGTGGCGACGGCGACCGCGGCTCCGTCGCGGACGTCACCGCGGCGTGGCGGCAAGCGCGAGAAGCTGTCCAAGGACGCGTATCGCCGGCAGAAGACGGCGGTCGAGGCGGACCTGACCCGTCTCGGGCTTCGAAAGAGCCACCTCGAGCTAGCGATGGGGGACCCCGCGGTGCAGGCGAACTTCGTCGAGCTGCGCCGCATCGGCAGCGAGCTCGCGGACATCGAGGCGGGGCTCGCGGCCGCCGAGGACGCCTGGCTCGAGATCGAGGAGCGGGCGCCCTGACCAGGTCCGAGGACGCCGCAAGGCCGCGCGACGGGCGGCGTGCGCTTCGCATCGGGCTCACGGGTCCGATCGGGTGCGGCAAGTCGACCGTGGCGCGGTGGCTCGCGGAGGAGGGGGCCGCGATCGTCGACGCGGACGTCGTGGCCCGCGCCGTCACTGAGCGTGGCGAACCCGCGCTCGCCGAGATCGTCCGGCGGTTCGGCGACGGCGTCCGGCGGGCGGACGGGTCGCTCGATCGCTCGGCGCTCGCCGCGATCGTCTTCGCCGACCCCGCTGCGCTCCGCGACCTCGAGGCCATCACGCATCCCGCCGTGCGGCCGCGACTTCTCGGCGAGATCGCCGCGGCGGAGGCAGCCGGCGCCGGTGTTGTCGCCGTCGAGGCGATCCGGCTCGTGGAGAGCGGTTTGGCGGCGCTCTGTGACGAGGTCTGGCTGATCGTCTGCGAGGAGGCTGTGCAGCGGAGGCGGCTCGCGGGCCGGGGCGCGGACGCTCCGGACGCCGAGCGTCGGATCGCGGCGCAACGCGGGCTCGCGGCCCGGCTCCGTCCCGCGGCGACACGGGTCGTCGAGACCGGGGGCGAGGAGGACGACGTCCGGCGTCAGGTCCGCGACACCCTTCACGCTGCGCTCGAGGCCGCGTCGAGCGCGACGTAACCCGGGCCACGAAGGTGGGCCACCCGGTCCGCGGAGCGAACCGGGTGGCCGCGGGAGGCGCGCCGGGTCAGCGGCGCTGGGGGAGGCGGGACCCGAGGCGGCGGGAGGTCAGTGCGCGGGCGAGCCAGACGGAGACGGCGACCCGCTCGGGCGCGGCGTTCCGGGTGACGGCGCGGCCGTCGGCGCCGCCGTGGGGATCGGGCCTCGTCCCGGTGGGAAGACCTCCGGGACCGGCAGGCCATAGCGCTTGATGAGCATGTTCGTCGTCGCCCCGAGCTGCGACGAATCGGCGATCCGGACGTCCTCGTCCGGCCGGAGTGCGAGGCTGAACGACGCGTTCCCCGCGGCCTGGAGGTGGGCGATCTCCTCCGCCACGGCGAGGTTCGCCTTGACGATGTAGTACGTCCCGGACTTCGCGAGGATGAGCATGTCCTGGTAGGTGATCTTCGTCGTCTTGTCGGTGTAGTAGCGGCCGGCATTGAGGACGTCCTGCGGGACGTTGACGGTCGCGGTCACGAACACGTCGACGGTCTGGTTCGGCAGAAGAAGACCACCGACCGCCCGGTCGTCCGGCACCGTGATCGACACCGCTCGCCACTTCTGCGAGTCGGGGCTGATCGTCTCCTCCGGCGAGAGGATCGTGAACTGGCCGCCGCTCGCGGACGACGCCATGAGGTTCGTCGTCACCAGCTGGCCTTCGAGGATCGTGACGGCCGAGATCCGCCCGATGACCTTGTCCGGCGTGCTGACGATTCCCTGCGCGTTCGTGGGGTCGATCGGGACGAGGCGGACCTCGACGTCCGTCGGCTCGATCGGCTTGCGCGCCGGAATCGTCACCCGGGCGACGACCACCGAAACCTTCTGCAGCGCGCCCTGGCCGGCCTGCTGCTGCGCCTGGCTGATGAGGAAGAACGCGGCCGCGCCGGCGCCGAGAGCAAGGACGACGCCGAGCGCGATGATGACCTTGCCGCGGCGGCTCGTATCCCGGTATTCCATCTCCATGGTGTTCGCCTCCCGTGCGGTGCGGCGCGTCGGCCGCCCGCGGTGGTGTGATGCCGTGCCCCTTCGGCTAGCTCCAGGGCACCAGCCGAACCGTCTGACCACGGCGCAGCTGGGGATCGTTCATGTCGGCGTAGACACCGGAGATGGCGTAGCCATTCACGGCATTGCTGTCGACGCTGGTGATGCGGAAGACGGCAAAGCCCATGATGTCGACGTACTCGTTGGACGTTGACCCAGTGGCGATGTCGTAGATGAACGGGATGAGCCTCGTCACGACCTGCCCCGCGCCGTTCGTCCCGGTCGCTCGAACCGTGAGCGGGTACTCGCCCGGTCCGAGCGTTCCACCGTTCACGCTGATCGTCGCCGAGCGGTTGCCGCTGCTCGTCAGCGACAGGCTCGGGGTGATGCTCACGGCGCCGATCCCGGATGGCAGGACGCCGTTCGACTGGGGACCGCCCTCGACGGTGAGGTTGATCGTCCCGTTGAACGTCGTATTGCCGCCGCCCGTGCTGAAGGTCATCGTCCCGGTGCCCGTGACGCCGGTCGACGAGACCGGGATGACCATCCCGTTGCTGCTGCTCGAGAAGTCGCGGACGACCCCGCCGACGTTCACCGCGACCGGGTAGTAGTGGTCCGTCAGGTACGGGCTCGACGAATGCCCCTTGATCCAGATCGTGTAGATCCCGACCGGTGCCGCGGTCGTGGCAAACGTCGCCCAGCGGACCGTCGTGTTCGGTGTCGCCGGGTCCGGCGAGAGCGTGATTGGCGACAGCGTCGTGCCGTACGGGTTCGTCGGGTCGCCCCAGTCCGTGAACGACGTCGTGTCGACGATTCCCGAGAAGGCCGCGTTCTTCGTCAGTGACATCGTCACCGCATTCGCGCGGTTCTGCGTCGTCCCGATCGTGACCGTGTTCGGAACGGTGTAGCTGAAGTCCGGGATCGTCATCGTCGTCCCGGAATAGACGGCGGCGAGGATCTCGTCGCCCGCGACGTAGCGCTGGCTGATGGCGTCGACGACGATGCCCGCGGAGTTGCCGTCCATGATCCCGACCTGGTCGTTCGGGTCGGGCGGAACGGTCGCGGGCGGGAAGCCCGGTCCCGGGTAGCCGGGGCGGACCCAGCCCGCCTCCTTCGCCTTCAGCGTGTTGGCGCTCGTCCCCGCGGTCACGCCGTTGTAGAAGACGTTCGACGACGCGGACGCGAAGTCCCGGATGTCGAGGACGACGAAGCCGCGGAAGCTCGCGTTGTTGCCCGGCGCCGCGCCCTGCCCAACGAGGGCGATGATCGGGCCGTGGTGGGAGGGGTCGTTGTCAGGGCTGCCGGCGTTGAACGCCTGGCCCGGGCTCGGATCCTCGCGAAGGCTGTCATCGGTCGACGAGCCGACGCAGGACGTGTCCTCGGTCGCGATGAGGTCGTGGAAGTTGTTCGAATTCGTCGAGCACGGCGTCGTCGCCCCGACGGTCGGGCCCGGCGCATTGATGTAGTGGCGCACGGCGATCGGCAGGAGGTCGCCGTTCGTCCGGACGCGGGCCCGGGCGATGATCGTGTTGTTCCCGAACCCGATCACGCGGCCGAACGTATACCCGACGTCGCTCTGGACGGCGACGCGAACGTCGCTTCCCGTCACGAGGATGCCGTTGACCAGGTAGTTCGGGTCGCCGGCGTGGCCCGTCTGGTATTCGGGTGTCGCCGGGGGGAGCTGCGGGTTCGACGCGTTGGGGCTGCCGAGGAAGTTCCGGGCGAGGACGTCGCGTGCCTTGGCGTCCGCCTGGGCCGTCGTCTCGCCGCGGACGAGGGCGTTCGCCATGGCGAGCGCGCCTGCATCGGCGGCGTTCTGGAGGAAGCGGCGCTCGCTGTAGAAGCGCCCGATGTCGAACGCAAGGCTCGCGAAGGCGAGGAGGACGACAAGGAAGATGCCGAAGACGACGAGGACCTGGCCGTCCTCCCGGCGGTGCCGCGAAACGGACGGCATCAGTTGATCGCCATCGTGACTTCGCCGACGAGGCGGAGGCGCCCACCGGCGTCGGCGGGGAGGAAGTTCGAGACGATCGGGACGATCAGATCCTGGTGGTACGTCGCCCGAACCGTGATCGTCTCGCCGGCTCGCGCGTCCGTGTCGCTGACGCCGGCCGGAACGACATAGGTCACGACCAGGTCGCCGTTCGTGTAGACGAG
>DASWSI010000041.1:0-13799 GCA_036402715.1 Candidatus Limnocylindrales bacterium | reverse complement strand
GCGGATGATCCGGCAGCAGCGCGCGGCGCAGGGCAACCTCCGCGGCGGCACGGGCCGCGGGCGCGGACTCGTCGAGGAGCCACGGCGGAACCGCGCCGACGATGATCTGCTCCGCGGGGATCCGGTCGCCGCGCGCAAGCGCCACTCCGACGAGCTGGAGGGCGAGGGCGCGGCCGGCCCGGGTGGCGGGATCGGACGGGACGCCTGACGCGAGATCGGGCGCGACGACGAGCGGCCCCGCGCCGACGAGGACGGTCGTCCCGGCGCGGCGGAGCAGCCGGTGGGCGAAGGCGTGATCGGCGAGGGCGCGGTCGGGGTCGATGCTGCCTGCCACGATCTCCGCGATCGGGTCAGCCTCGACGACGTCGACGCGCTCGAACGACGCCACGACGGATTGTTCGGGGGCCGCGAGCGCGGGTGACGCGGTGGCGAGCCGTGCATAGCTCCGGCGCCCGGCGGACGCCTCATCGAGCACGCGCCGCAGCTCGCCAAGGCCACGCTGGCTGCCGGTCGGCGCCGCTTCGTCCGCCCCGCGGCGTCGTGCCTCGCGGTCGGCAGGCTCGGCGGTCGCAGCGTGGGGGACGTCGACGCCGGCGTCGGTGAGCAGGATCGTCAGCTCCCGCCCGACCGGGACCTCGACGCGGATGAGGTCGACGCCGTCGTCCATTCGGGTGCCCGCTTCGACGATGGCGCGCTCAATCCCCGGCTCGACGAGCGTGGTGCCGATCCACGGACGAGGCGCATCGCCGAGGAGCCCGACGAGCTCGCGGCGCGCCGTTCGGTTGGCGTCGATCCGCGCGACGGCGGCAGCGCCGAGCCGCCGCGCCTCCTCCTCCGCGACGTGGCGCCGGTCGCGCTCGCGGAGCAGCTCCGCCTCGAGGGCGAGGTCGATCGCCCCCGAAGCGATGTCCAGCGCCAGCTGCTGCGGGGAGACGTCGTACTCGAGGAGCGCCATCGCGAACGGCAGCGCGATGCCGGCGGCCAGCCGTCCGTGGTCTCGCCCGACGTAGCGCTCGACGACCTCGCCCGCGAGCGGACGACCGGCCGAGTCGACGCCGTGCACGCCGAACAGCCGCAGGATGGCGCGCTCCTGCCCGAGCGTCGTCGACGCCCTGGCGCGCGCGCCCCAGGCACCCGCCAGCGTCCCGGCGAGCTCGGCAAGGCGCTCGACCGGCCCCCAGTCCGGCGTCACCGGATGGGCGCTGACGCGAGCCCGGCGAGCCGAACGCCGGCGAGGAAGCCGCGGTACGCCGTCGGCGCGTCCTGGGCGGTGAACCGGACGCCGCGGTCGCCGTATCGCTCCGCGCCGGGAACGACGGCGGCATAGGCGGCTTCGCCCGCGTCGCGGTATTCGACCTCGATCGTGACCGGCGGACCGACGACGAGCGCCCGGAGCTCACCGGCCGCCGCGCGCCGGACCGCCCGTTCCGCACCGGCGCGGACGAGGTCGGCCGCGACTGCCGGATGGACGGACGCCGCAACGTGGCGTCCGACGGCGTCCTTCACGACGACGCGCTCCGCCCACGGGAGCCAGTCCGCGATCTCGTCTGCCAGCGCGTCGTCGCCGGTGACGAGACCGACCGGCACGTTCCACGCACCGAGAACCGCCGCGTTGAGGCCGCTCTCGCCGACCGGCCGGCCGTCGAGCGTCGTCAACGTGGGCGCGGAGGAGTACGTGTGGGCGATGACGCCGGTCGGATGGCCGGCCCGGGCGTGATAGCCCACGAACAGGGCCACGTCGAACGGTCCTCCCCCGCTGGCTCCGCCGGATGCCTGGACCATGGACCACGGCTTCTGGCCCTGGATCAGGCGCGCGCGCCGATCGAGGTCCGCCGCGACGAGGTTGAACATGTAGCCGTGGCTGTCGTTGACGACGACCTCGCCCGCGCCACCGGCGTACGCGCCGTCGATCGCGGCGTTGGCCTCGGCCGTCATGAGGTCCGCCGCCGCGGGATAGCCCTGGTCCGGCCGTTCGGTCGGCGCGGGGTGCGAGATCCCGGCGATGCCCTCCATGTCGACGCTCAGGTAGACCCTCACGCGCGCTCCTTGCCTGGGGGTGTGGGGCCGCCGCCCGGCGGGCCCGACCGTGCCGGCTCCCCGATCCAGACGTGCCCGTCCGCGAACTGCTCCGCCTTCCAGATGGGTGCCCGCGCCTTCGTCTCGTCGATCGCGTATCGCGCCGCCCGAAACGCCTCGTCGCGGTGGGCCGCGGCAGCAACGACGGCGATGCTCGGGGCGCCGAGCGGCACGTCGCCGAGCCGATGAACGATCGCGACGCGGCGCACGCCGAACCGGCTCTCGATCTCGTCGGCGATCGCCTCGAGGACGCGGAGCGCCATCGGCTCGTGGGCCTCGTACGACAGCGACTCGACGCGTCGACCGACGTGACGCGCCGCCTCGGCCTCCTGGCCGGGCGCCGGCGTTCCCGCGGACTCGCGGGTCCGGCCGAGGAACCCCACGACGCCGCCGTCTGCCGGCGTCGCCAGCCGCCGCGTCAGCTCGGTCAGGATCGAGTCGTCGAACGCGTCCGCGCGGACCTCGAGGATCCGGTTCGCGGCGTCCGGTGTGCCGGGCTCGGCGCGACCGGGCTCGCCCGTGCCGCCGTCCGCGCCGCGATCTGTGCCCGCGCCGCCGCTCACCGGGGGGATGAACGCGATCTCGTCGCCGTCGCGGACGGGATCGGTCGCATCCGCGTACTCGCCGTTTCGGGCGAACCGGACCGATGGCCGGCCCGGCGCGAGGACTGGATGGCGGGCAACGAGCGCGAGCCAGACGTCCTCGATCGCGGCCCCGTCGGGCACCTGGAGCTCGAGCTCACGCGTGCCGGCAAGCTCGCGTTGCAGCGCGAAGAGCCGAGCCCGGACGCGGATGGCGGCTGCGGTGGCGTCGCGTGGCGTCGTCACCCGCGCAGTGTCGCCACGAGCAGCCCGTCACCGACCGGCAGAATCGCGGCTACGAAACGCGGGTCGCGAAGCACCGTCTCGTTGAACTGGCGGAGTGCGACGGTGCTTTCGTCCGCCGGCTCCTCGCCGCGCTCGCCGGAGACGCGGCCGCTCCAGAGGACGTTATCGGCGACAACGAGCGCGCCGGGCGCGAGCCGCGGAATGAGCGCCTCGAGGTACCGCAGGTACTCCGGCTTGAGCGCGTCGATGAAGACCATGTCGAACGGCCCGCTGAGCGAGTCGTCGCGGTCCGCGAATGCGTCGAGCGCCGGCCGGTTGACGACCTTGACTCGCTCGTCCTCGACGCCCGCCTTCCGCCACCAGACCCGAGCGAGATCGGTTCGCTCGCGGTCCGGATCGATGGTGACGATCGTGCCCCCCCGCGGCTGCGCGAGCGCCATGCAGAGCGTCGAGTAGCCGTACGCGGTGCCGACCTCGACGATCCGCTCGCGCCCGGCTGCGAGCGCCCCGAGGACGCGGCCACTTGCCCGGTCGAGGATCGGAATCCGGCTCGGCTCGGCGGCCCGCTCGATCTCCGCGAGAACGGGGTGGACCGCCGGGGACGCGGTCTCGATCCAGTCGAGGTCCTTCGACGTCGGGAGCCAGTCGCGGGCCGTCTTCATCGCATCACCACCTAGACGAGCAGCCCGGCGCCGAAGTACAGCCCCGCGGCGAGGATCGTCCCTGCCGCGATCGACCCGACATTGATGTAGAGGAGACCCGTCGCCGATTCCATCGATCGGCTCCGCGCGGTCTTGATCGCCGCCCACGACACGACGAGCGGGAAGACGAGACCCACGACCAGGCGCAGCCAGACGAAGAGCGCCCACGGTCCCGCGAGCACGGCGAACGCCGTCCCACCGCCCGGCCCCGCGCCCGTCGCGGCCCAGACGACGAAGAGGGCCACCTGGAAGCCGAGCACCGCGGTGAGGATCCGTGCGAAGAGGATGAGCGGCCGCTCGCTGAGCCGTGGGGTCACGAGATACCAGTGGCCCAGGATCATCGCCGCGAACACGCCGCCGGTCGCGGCGCTGAGGACCGCGAGCTGGACGAGCAGCGGCACCGCGCCGAGAGCGCTGCCGCCCCACCCGAGCGCGCCGAACACGAGGACGAGCACGCCTGCCGACGTCCCGCCGACGGCGACGGCGACCGCGCGTCGCCGCCTCGCGATGGCGACGACATACACGGCCGCGAGGATGCAGAACGCGATGAGTGCCACGCGGCGCGGAAGGTCCCAGGCGGGATCGGCTGCAACCGGCGAGTCCGCCAGGGCACGCGGCAAACCCCCGTCCGACGCATATGCCAGGAGCCCGAACCCGACGGCGCACGCGGCGGTGAAGCCGAGAAACCCGCGCGTTGCGTCCGTTCGCGATCGGCCGAGGACGACGGCCGCGAACGCCCCGACGGCGAGACTCGTCAGGACCGTCCAGTTGATGAATGCGAGGTTCTCGGCGATTCGCTCGGCTGGCACGCGACCGAGTGTAGCCGGGCGCCGTTCGGGCGCATCCGGCGCGGCGCGCCGCGAGCGCCGCCGGCCGGCGCCGCTCACCGCCCGCTTTCCGAAGCCTCGCTACGATGCCGACGAACTGGAGGTGAACGATGGCCCTCGATCGCGACACGACCCTCGTCTGGTACGGCCACGCCTGCGTCGAGATCCGGACGCCGGGCGGCAAGACGATCCTCATCGATCCGTGGTTCGGCAACCCGAGGAGCCCGAAGAAGGCCGACGCCGTCGATCGGTGCGACGTGCTGCTCGTGACGCACGGCCACGGCGACCACCTCGGCGATGCCGTCGCGCTCGCGAGCCGGCTCCGGCCGGCGTGGCCGGCGATCCACGAACTGTCACTCTGGCTCGGCCGAAACCTCCCCGGCGGCACGGACTCGGTGACCGGGATGAACAAGGGCGGAACCGTCGAGGTCGCCGGCGTCAAGGTCACGATGACGGCAGCCGATCACTCCGCCGGCGACTGGAACGCCGCGGGCGAGACGACGCTCTATCTCGGTGAGCCGGCGGGGTTCGTCATCGAGCTCGAGAACGGGTTTCGGGTTTACCACGCGGGCGATACCGCGGTGTTCGGCGACATGCGGCTGATCCGCGAGCTGTACGCGCCAGACCTCGCGATCCTGCCGATCGGCGGCCACTACACGATGGCGCCGCGGGAGGCGGCAATGGCGGTCGAGCTGCTCGGGGTCCGGCACGTGATGCCGATCCACTACGGCACGTTCCCGTTGCTCAGCGGGACGCCGGACGGGCTGCGTCGCGAGCTCGGCGAGCGCGGCCTCGGGAGCGTCGAGGTCCACGCGCCGGAGCCGGGCGGGTCAGTCAGCTAGTCGAACGCGCGGCATTGCGGCGAGTCGCGGGGTCTCCGGCAGGACCGGCCGCTCGTCGTCGTGCAGGCTTAGGACGTCGTCGTGCGGGCCCGGCCGCGGTCGAGCGATACGCCGACGCGCCGCGCGTCGTGGTACGCCTCCATGACGCGGCGGACGTCGTCGTCGTCGAGCAGGTCGTCCGCGCGGAGGGCGCGCTCAACCTCACGGACGGGGTCGAGGCTCTCCGTGGTGAGCGACCCGAAGAACCGGGTCGCGGTCGACTCGTCCGCGGTGTCCCGAACGACACGCGCCAGACGAACCGCCGTGCTGAGTGTCGGGCGCCGTTCGCCGCGGACGATTCGCGACACCGTCGAGACGTTCACGCCGGATCGGTTCGCGAGCTGCCGAAGCGACATCCGTCGCGCACGCAGCTGGAGCGTCAACCAGTCCCGAAACTGGACTTCGTTGTCGTTCACAGCGGTCAAAGGGCACCCCCTCGGAGACGCGACAGTGGCGCGTCACCGGAAACATCTGGCTTTGCGGTGATCCCAGCCTGTGGGCCGTCCCGTTGCAGGCTGTCCGTCGGGATCGGGCCGGGGGTTGCGGGGGTGTGACGGCGACGTAACGAGCGGAGAGTCGTCGCGAGGCCCCAGCCGGCAGCACCTGTCGTCGCGGCGCGGCCTCGCGCTCGCCGGCGTTCAGCCGTCGCTGGCGGTCAGCGCTCCAAGCCGGGCCGTCAGCCGGAGGTTCTCGCGATAGTCGATCGGGACCTCGACGAGGCTCGGGCCGTCATGCTCCAGCGCCCGCATGAGCGTCGGATAGAGGGCTTCGGCCGTGTCGGCCCGGAAGCCGGCGATCCCGAACGACCGAGCGTAGGCGACGAAGTCCGGGTTCCCGAACGCGACGCCGTACGGGCGCCCGAACTCGGTCTGCTGCTTCCAGTCGATGAGCCCGTAGCTGTCGTCGCGCCACACGACGACCGTGATGTTCGCGCCGATCCGCTTCGCGGTCTCGAGCTCCTGGCTGTTCATCAGGAAGCCGCCGTCCCCGCACAGCGCGACGACCCGTCGATCCGGATGGACGAGCTTCGCCGCGATCGCGCCGGGGAGCGCAATGCCCATGGCCGCGAAGCCGTTCGAGATGATGACGGTGTTCGGCTCGTACGCCTGGTACAGCCGGGCGACCCAGATCTTGTGTGCGCCGACGTCCGAGACGACGATGTCCGACGGGCCGAGGGCGCGCCGGAGGTCCGCGATCGCCCGCTGCGGCTTGATCGGGGCGCCCTCGTCCGAGGCGAAGGCCGTGAGATCGGCGAGGAGCGCCGTCCGCAGGTCCGCGTGGACGAGCACCTCGCGGGATGCGTGGCGAGCGCTCGCATCACGGCCGCCGATTCCGAGCGGCAGCGTCGCCGCGAGCAGCCGCCGCAGCGTGCCGTCGATGTCGCCAATCAGCTCGATCTCCGGGCGGTACGCGGCATCGACCTCGGCCGGTTGCGTGTCGATGTGGATGATCCGCTTCCGCCCATCGCGGTTCCACTG
Source organism: Candidatus Limnocylindrales bacterium (assembly GCA_036402715.1). Classification (GTDB taxonomy): domain Bacteria; phylum Chloroflexota; class Limnocylindria; order Limnocylindrales; family CSP1-4; genus JACDAV01. The sequence goes on along the minus strand of DASWSI010000041.1, from coordinate 7,009 downwards.
CGCCGGCGAATACTCGACCAGGTCGTACCCGACCGACACGACGAGGTCCGCCCGATCGAACCCGGACAGGACGTGGTCGCGGGCCTGGAGCCCGACCGCCATGAGCGAGAGGTGGCTCCGATCGTCGATCGCGCCCTTGCCCATGAAGGTCGCCGCGACGGGGATGTGGAGTCCGCGGGCAAGCGCTCGGAGCTCTTCGCTCGCGCGCCGGCGGAGGATCCCGTTGCCGGCGAGGATGAGCGGCCGCTCCGAGCCCGCGAGCAGCTTCGCGGCCTCCGCGATCGCGTCGTCCGTCGGCTCAGGGAACGACGGGTGGAGCGGCGGCAGCGCCCGGAGCCGATCCTCCGCCGCAGCGGAGGCGAGGTCCTCGGGCACCTCGATATGCGTCGGGCCGGGCTTCTCGAGCTGGGCGATGCGGAAGGCGCGGCTGACGATCTCCGGAATGGCGTCCGGCCGCTCTGCGCGAACGTTCCACTTCGTCACGGGCTCGAGCATCCGGACGATGTCGACGACCTGGTGCGCCTCCTTGTGGAGCTTGTTCGAGCCCGCCTGCCCGGTGATCGCGACCATCGGCGAGCGATCGAGATACGCGTCCGCGACCCCGGTGACGAGGTTCGTGGCACCGGGCCCGAGCGTCGCCATCGCGACGGCGGCACGACCAGTGAGCCGGCCGTAGACGTCGGCCATGAACGCCGCGCCCTGCTCGTGCCGCGTCGTGACGTGCCGGATCGTCGCCGAGCGGCTCAGCGCGTCGAGGATGTCCATCGTCTCCTCGCCGGGCACCGAGAAGACGTACTCGCAGCCCTCGGCGGCGAGACATTCGACGAGGAGATCGGAGGTGGTGCGGGCGGCTGGCCGGGGCGCGGTCACGCGACCGAGTGTAGCCGCGAGGGGGCGCGTGACCGGTCCGGCGGCCGCGCTTCGTGCGCGCGGCGTCGTCAGCCGATGACGACGAGCGCGTCGACCGCGACCGCGCCGTCAGGCGACGCGATGACGGGATTGAGGTCCACCTCGACGAGTTCCGGCCGGCGTATCGCGAGCTGCCCCAGCTCCACGATCATCGCCTCGACGGCTGCTCGGTCGATTCCCGGTCTGCCGCGGAATCCATCGAGGAGCCGCGCACCGCGGAGCTCCGAAAGCATCTCGGCCGCCTCGTGCGGTGTCACCGGCGCGAGGCGGACCGCGACGTCGCCGAGGGCCTCCGCGAGGACGCCACCGAAGCCGGCCACGACGGCCGGCCCGAACTGCGGATCGCGCCGCACCCCGACGATCAGCTCGACGCCGGGGGGCGCCATCGGCGCGACGAGGAGGCCGCGCGCCTTCACGGTCGCGGGCAGTCGGAGAGCGAGGAGCTCTGCCGCGGCGGCTGCGACCGCATCGCGGGTCGCGAGGCCCAGGCGGACGCCGCCCGCCTCCGTCTTGTGGGCCAGCCCTTCCGCGTCGACCTTCACCGCGACCGGGAACCCGAGAGAAGTCGCCGCGCGCACCGCGGCGTCGACGCTCGCCGCGGTGAGGCATCGCGTCACGGCGATTCCCTCGGCGCGGAGAAGCTCGAGGCTGTCGGCTTCGCTCAGGACGCGCCGCGGAGACGGAGCGGTGGCGGGCAGCTGATCGTTTGCGCGCGACGTTCGGTCATCCGCGAGCGCCGTCCACTCGGCACGCCGCGGGTCGCCGGCGACACGCTCCCCGCGGAGTCGCTCCCACCGACCGAGTCGCGCGATCGCAGAGAACGCCTCGACCGCACCCCGAAGCATCGGCGCCCCGCCGCCCTCATCGTCGAGAAGCCGCTTCGTCTCGGGCGTCGGCTCGCCGGACGTCAGCGAGACGTAGACGGGGAGCACCGCGGGCCGGTCCCGAACCGCCGCGAGGAGGGCGCGCGTCACCTCCGCGGCGACCGTCACCTCGGAGGGAAGCGACCGGTACGGGAAGTCGTGGACGATCGCGAGGACGTCGTACCCGCCGCACGCCGCGAGCGCGTCGAAGCACGCGCCGTATCCAGCGACCGCATCGGCAGCGCCCCACGGGTCGAGTGGATTGCCGATGTACGACATCGTCGGCAATGCGGCCTCGATCGCCGCGCGCGCGGCTGCGGGGATCGACGGCAGGTCGAGGCGAGTCCGCGGAACCAGATCCGCGACGAGCGACGCCTCGCCGGTCGACACGGTCACCACCGCCGTCCGGCCGCGCCCGACGCTGCGGCCGGTTCGGCGGCAGCCTTCCGCGAGCTCGGCGGCCTCGAGCAGCTCGTCGAGGTCGGCGCACCGGATCACGCCGGTGGCGTCGAGCGCCGCCTCGGTGACCCGCGTCTCGCCCGCGAGCGACCCGGAATGCGCCACCGCCGCGGCCTGGGCCTGGTCCGACCGGCCGACCTTCACCGCGAAGATCGGCTTGCCGATCGCCAGCGCGCGGTCCGCAAGCGCGAGGAATCGCTCCGGCCGCTTCAGCCCCTCGAGAAAGAGGATGACGGAGGTCGTTGACGGGTCGTCGAGGCACCAGGCGAGGTAGTCGCAGACGTCGAGCGCGACCTCCGAGCCGCAGCTGACGATTCGCGAGAACCCGATTCGGGAGCCGGAATGAATGAAGGCGTCCGTGACGGAGCCGGACTGCGCGATCGCCGCGACACCGCCGCGGGGCAGATACGGCGATACGTCGCCGATGTAGACCGAGCTGTTCGTCGTCAGATCCCAGACGCCCATGCAGTTCGGCCCGACGAGGGCGAGCCCGTGCTGACGCGCGATCGAGGCGACCTCCGCCTGCATCTGCGCGGCGGCCTCGCCGCCTTCGACGACACCGCCGCCCGGGATGATCACCGCGCGCGCGCCGGCACGTGCGGCCTCGAGGGTTGCCGCGGCCGCGCGCAGCGGATTGAGTGCCACGAGAACGACGTCGGGAACCTCGGGCAGCGCGTCGAGCGACGGGAAGCACGCCTGGCCGAGCAGCTCGCCGTAGCGCGGATTCACGAAGTGGCAGCGCGTGGCGCTGCCCGTGACCCGGAGGTTGTCGCGAACCGTCTCGGCGATGCCGCTTCGTTCCGACGCGCCGACGACGGCGATCGACCGCGGCGCGAAGAGCGGCCGCAGGTCGATCGTCCCGCCGCCGATCGTCCCGCCGGCCTCTGGGGTCACCCCTGGCCCACGACGCGCCCGACGCCGCGCTTCTCGAGGGCACGGGCGATGATCACCCGCTGGATCTCCGACGTGCCCTCCCAGATCCGGTCGACCCGCAGCTCGCGAAAGAAGCGTTCCGCCGCGGTCTCCCGCATGTAGCCCCGGCCGCCGAACACCTGGACGACGCGGTCGGCGCACCGGAACGCCGCCTCGGACGCGAACAGCTTCGCGATCGCGGCCTTGGCGTGGATGACCTTCGGGTCCCCGCCCGAATCGGCGAGCCACGCCGCCTCGCGAGTGAGCGCGCGAGCGGCCGCCGCGTCCGCCGCCGAATCGGCCAGCGGGAAGCTCACGCCCTGAAAGTCGTAGATCCGCTGGCCGAACTGGATCCGGCCGGTGGCCCACTCGACCGCCTCGTGGAGGAGCCGCTCCATCGCCCCGCTGCAGCGCGCCCCGATGTGGAGCCGCTCCTCGACGAACCACTCATTCGTCAGGTCGTCCGCGCCACCGACCGGCCCGAGCACCGCCTCCGCGCCGACGCGAACGTCCTCGAGGACGAACTGCGGATGGCGGTCCGCGAACGTGTGCATGTAGTCCGGGTCGTGGCTGAGCCGGACGCCCGGCGTGTCGTAGTCGACGAGGAAGAGCGTCGGCAGCCGGCGGTCGCCGTCGACGACGAGGCAGTGGAAGATCATGAAATCCGTGTCGTCCGGCCCCGTGACGAACCACTTCTCGCCGTTCAGGACGTAGCCGCCCGTCGACGGATCACGGACCGCCGTTGCCTCGAGCGTCCGCGCGTCCGACCCGGCGCCGGCCTCCGTGATCGCGTAGCTCCCCGACCGCTCGCCGCGCAACGATGGCGCGAGGTACCGGGCCTGCTGGTCCGGCGACGCATGGGCGAGGACGTTGTACGCGCCGGGAATGAACGACCACAGTCCGCCGGTCGACTGGCCGAGCTGCTCGTGGACGATGACCTGCTCCATCGCGGTCCAGCCCTGGCCGCCGACGGCCTCCGGGAGGCTCCCGCCCTGAAGACGCGCAGCAAGCGCGGCCGCGCGGATCGCCGATCCCCACTCGCGCGGCATCCGTCCGCCGGCGCGCTCGAACTCGAGCTCGCGTGGCTGAAGGACGTCGACGACGAACGCGCGAGCGCGGTCGCGGAGCTCCTGCTCGGCGGGCGTCAGCGTCAGGTCCATCGCGGCGAGGATGGCCCGCGGCGACGAGCCCGCGTCCCGCCGTCCCGGGCATCGGGACGGGTCAGCCGCCGAGGATGCGGAGGCGCTCCCGGTATTCGGTCTCGTCGATCTCTCCGCGGGCGAACCGCTCACGCAAGGCAGCGATCGCGGCGTCGTCTCGCGCTCCCGGCCGCGACGCGGCTTCCGCGTTCCGGTTCGCACGAAGCAGCCACCGGATCCCGAGAACGATCAGGACGATGAGCAGCACGGTGACGCCAATCGAGGTCGCGAACGAGATCACCGTGAAGACGACGAAGCCGAACCCAAAACCGGGATCCACGGGGAACATCTCCGCCTACTGCGGCTGCGCCAGGACCATGATCCGGATCTCCGTCATGTCCTCCATCGCATATCGGAGGCCCTCGCGGCCGAGCCCGCTGTCCTTCACGCCGCCGTAGGGCATGTTGTCGATCCGGTACGTCGGGACGTCGTTGACGATGACTCCGCCGACCTCGAGCCCGTCGAACCCGGCCCACGCATTCGCGAGGTCGTTCGTGAAGATCCCGGTCTGGAGGCCGAAGAACGAGTCGTTGACCTGCCGAACCGCGTCGCCGAAGTCGCGGAACGGGAAGGCGACGACGAGCGGCGCGAACGCCTCGTTCGAGCACACCTGGGCAGTCACGGGAACGTCCGTGAGAACGGTCGGCTGGAAGAAGTTGCCATCGGATTTGCCGCCGAGCAGGACCTTGCCACCCAGCGCCACGGCCTCGTCGACCCAGCGCTGCGTCCGGCCGGCCGCGGTGGCGTCGACCATCGGGCCGATGTCCGTCTGCGGGTCGAGCGGGTCGCCGAGCTTCAGCTTGCGCGCGCCTTCGACGAGCCGCGTCATGAACGGCTCCCAGATGTCCTCGTGGATGACCATCCGCTGGACGCTGATGCAGACCTGACCGGCATAGCCGAACGCGCCGACGAGCGTTCGCCGAACGGCCCAGTCGAGATCCGCGGACTTGTCGACGATGACTCCGGCGTTCCCACCGAGCTCGAGGACGACCTTCTTCTTGCCGGCTCGCTCCTTCATCCGCCACCCGACCGAGGGGCTGCCGGTGAACGTCAGCAGCTTGAACCGCTCGTCCGCGACCATCCGGTCGCCGAGCTCGCGCGTCATCGGGAGGATGCTCACGGAACCGGCCGGCGCGCCTGCCTCCTCGACGATCTCCGCGACCGTGAGCATGACGAGCGGGTCCTTGGACGGCGGCTTCAACACGATCGGGTTGCCGGACGCGATCGCCGGCGCAAGCTTGTGCGCCGCGAGGTTCAGCGGGAAGTTGAACGGGCTGATCGCCGCGATCGGGCCGATCGGGAACCGCCTCGTGATCCCCACCCGGCCCTTCGACGCCGGCATCAGATCGAGCGGGATGACCTCGCCGTACATCCGCTCCGCCTCCTCCGCGCCGAGGCGGAACGTGAGGACGGCCCGGTCGACCTCGACCAGCGAGTCCCGAATCGGCTTGCCGGCCTCGAGCGCGATCAGCCGCCCGAGCTCCTCGCGCCGCGCCCTGATCCCGGCGCTGATGTTCCGGAGGATCGCCCCGCGCTCGTAGGCGGGCAGCGTCCGGGTGACCTCGAATGCGGCGACGGCGGCCTCGACGGCCTCTTCGTACTGCGCCTCGGTCGCGTGGAAGGTCGCGCCGGCGGGAACGTCCGGGTCGGCGGGGTTCGTGATGACGAGCGGATCCGGCGACTCGACCCAGCGGCCGGCGAGGAAGATGGGATGTGGCTTGGCGCCGGTTACGGTGGCCATCGAACGCTCCTGGAGCGGACCGGGAGAACGCCCGGCCGGGTCGTCGGTCTGGCCGCATTCTACGACGCGGTCTGAGCGGCCCCCTCGGGCGGTTCCTCGGTCGTCACCGCCGGCCGCCACGCATACCGAACATCAGGCTCGCGCTCGTCGTTCCGGCTGCCGTCGGATCGGTCGACCACCGAGAACCCGTGGCGCTCGTAGAACCGGCACGCGGCCTGGTTCACCTGGAACGCGTAGAGCGAGAGGCCGCCTGGCCGCCGCTCCTTCGCCAGCGCGATGAACCGGTCCCCGACGCCGCGTCCGCGCCAGTCCGGGCGAAGGTAGAGCTGATCCAGCTCGTCGGCGCCGAGCGTCATCATCCCGACGATCTCGCCGGCTGCCTCTGCGACCCACGTCTCATCCGCGATCACGGAGGTCGCGATCCAGCGCCGGACCTCGTCGTCGGAGTGCGTCAGCCGAACCGTCGGCAGGCCGGCGCGGAACGACGACAGCCACACGTCGGCGACCTCCGCCGCGTCGCCCGCGACCGCGCGGCGAAGCGTCACGGACGAGTCGTTGGCGCTCAGCGCGAGCGCCCGCCGCCGAACAGCGTCCCGGACACCCCGCGGATCAGCGACTGCCCGGCTCTCGAGGTGAGGACGCGGCCGGCGGTCCGAACCCCCGTCTCGACAGCGCGGTCGTGGGCTCGAGCGTCGGCGCGCGCGGCACGCTCGTCGGCACGCCGCGCCCGCTCCGCGTCGCGCTGCTCTCGCGCCATCTCGCGCGCCTGCCGCGCGATCTCGCGTTCCTGCTGCGCGGCGGTCATGCCGCCGCCGGCCGGCGTCGGCAGCGCCGTCCCGGGGGCTCCCACCGGCTGCTGCATGGCGGCGGATTGCGCAGCTTGCTGCGCCGCGGCCAGCCGGGCCGTGATGATCTCGTGGGCGCTC
>DASWSI010000040.1:0-5866 GCA_036402715.1 Candidatus Limnocylindrales bacterium | reverse complement strand
CCGCCACCCTGGCCGCGTTACGCCACCGTCCACGATCCCGACGGGAGGCCGGTCGACCTGTTCGCCCCGCTACCTCCGGCGTAGTCCACGCACCAGCTCCGTCGGCGTCGTCCCGGCCAGTGCGCGGACCTCACGGGACAGGTGCGCCTGGTCGGCGTATCCGCCAGAGGTCCGCGAGGTCCGGGCTCCGGTCCCGGAGCTCGTCCGCCGGTATGCCCAGCAGCGCCGGTCCGGTCCCGCCGGAGAAACGCAGCCCGAGGGGGCACGCGTCCGCCCGACCGGAGTGCAGGCGTGCCGTCGTGTCGGGTCCCGCGACGAACAGGCGGCTCCCGTCCCACAGCACGGCACCGGGCAGCGACGTCGCCCGCTCCCGGTAAGTCACCGGTCGATCATGCGGCTTGCGCGAGCGCGGCGAGGGGTTCGCCGGTCAACCGGAACACCGTCCACTCGTCCGTCGGCACCGCGCCGAGGTACTTGTAGAACCCGATGGAGGGCGCGTTCCAGTCCAGCACCCACCACTGCAGCCGGGAGTACCCGCGCTCCACGCAGAGCGCCGCGAGGGTCCCGAGCAGCGCCCGGCCGGTGCCGTTGCCGCGGTGCTCGGGCCGGACGTACAGGTCCTCGAGGTAGATCCCGTGGACGCCGTCCCAGGTCGAGAAGTTCAGGAACCACAGCGCGAAGCCGACCACGGTGCCCGCCCCGTCGACGGCCACGTGGCCGAAGAGCGCGGGGTGCTCGGCGAACAGGGCAGCGGACAGCTGGTCGCCGGTGAGGTGGCACTCGGCCGCCGCCTTCTCGTACTCCGCGAGCTCGTGGACGAGCGTGACGACGGCCGGGACGTCCGCGGGGCGGATCGTCCGGATGGTGGGGCTCATGGGGCTCCGCTCGTTCAGGAGGCGCCGTTCTCGGGTGGCATGTTCCAGTGGACGAGGACCGGCATCTCGTGCTCGCTGCCGAGGACGCTCACGGCCGCCGTACCCAGCGCGAACATACCGCCCGCCGACGGGCCCAGGCCGAGCCACCTGGCCGCCAGCACCCGCAGCAGGTGGCCGTGCCCGACCAGGACCACGGCCGGGGGCGGGTCGTCGGAGTCCGCGGTGGCGAGCGCCTCACGCGCCCTGGTGAGCAGCGGGTCGACACGGGCGGCGACCAGGTCGAGGGTCTCGCCGCCGGGCAGTTCCCCGGTCCACACGGTCCAGCCGTCGTCGCCGGCGGCGCGGATGGCTGCCGTCGTCAGGCCCTCGAACTCGCCGTACTCGATCTCCTTCAGCGCCGGCTCTTCGGTGGCCGCGAGGCCCGCCAGCTCGGCCGTACGACGCGCGCGCGTCAGCGGGCTGGTCAGCGTCAGCACGACCCGCCGCCCCGACAGGACCCGTTTCACGGTGGCGCCGAGCGCCCGTCCCTGCTGCTCGCCGAGCTCGGTGAGCGGGACGTCGGTCCGCCCGGTGTGCCGGCCCGACGCCGACCATTCCGTCTCGCCGTGCCGGACCAGGACGACGATCCCGCGCGGGACACCAGCGGGGGCCGACCCCGCGTCGTACGCGGAGCCGGCCCCGGTCGTGGCCATGGCTGGGAGGATCGCCGAGATCAGGCGTTCTTCGTCTCCCAGAAGATCTTCGCGATCTCGTCGATCTTGCCGAGCAACTGGTCGGCGACATCGGCGTCGAGGGTGCCCTTGGCGCCGCTCGCGCCGGCGAGCTTCGTGGCCTCGTTGAACAGCGTGTGCAGCTCGGGGTACTTCTCGAAGTGCGGGGGCTTGAAGTAGTCGGTCCACAGCACCCACAGGTGGTGCTTGACGAGCTCCGCCCGCTGCTCCTTGATGAGGATCGCGCGGGTGCGGAACGTCTCGTCGTCGCTGCCGTGGTATTTCTCGATGATCGCCTTCACGGACTGCGCCTCGATGCGGGCCTGGGCGGGGTCGTACACGCCGCAGGGCAGGTCGCAGTGGGCATGCACCACGGTGCGTGGCGTGAAGAGGCGGGACAGGCGCATGGGTGTCCTCCGATGGCTTGCGATGATCTGGGGCGAACGATGATCTGGGGCGAACGTCGTCGCTGATCACCGACCCTACTCCCGTCGTGATCAATGGCTAGACCGGAGGTCCACCATGCGCGCCGCCCTGGTCCAGGGCCCGTCGATGGTGCCCACGCTGCGGCACGGCGACGCGGTCCTGATCCGGTCGGGGGTGGCGGTGCGGCCCGGCGATGTCGTCATCGGGCGGTTCCGCAGCCGGCCCGACCTGCTCGTGGTGAAGCGGGCGATCCGGCCCCACCACGGGGGCTGGTGGCTCGAGTCGGACAACTCCCTCGTCACGGACGACTCCCGCGCGTACGGGGCGGCGGACGTGCTCGGCCGGGTGGTCTTCCGGTACCTCCCGCTGCGGCGGCTCGGCGTGCGCGACTCGCGCGGCCGGGTCGTCGCGCTGCGGGAGTCGCAGCTGGCGGGACAGCGCTCGGACATCGGGATGGTCTTTCAGAAGTTCAACCTGTTCCCGCATCTCACCGCGCTCGACAACGTCTCGCTCGGTCTCACCGAAGTCCGCCGGCGCCCGAAGTCGGAGGCGCGCGATCGGGCGGCGGACATGCTGACCCGCGTCGGGCTCGCCGACCGGACGCGGTTCTACCCGAGCGAGCTGTCCGGCGGGCAGCAGCAGCGCGTCGCGATCGCCCGCGCACTCGTCATGAGCCCGAAGGTCATGCTGTTCGACGAGCCGACCTCGGCGCTCGACCCCGAGCTCGTCGGCGAGGTCCTCGTCGTGATGGAGGAGCTCGCCCGCGAGGGGATGACGATGATCGTCGTCACCCACGAGGTCCGGTTCGCCCGCCGCGCCGCCTCGCTCGTGACGATGATGGACGCGGGCCAGATCGTCGAGGACGCCCCGCCGGACGAGTTCTTCGACCGCCCTCGCCACGAGCGGACGCGCCGCTTCCTCGAGGCGGTCCACTAGCCGAGCCCTTCCGGGGGCCCGAACGGGCCATCGAGAAGCCGTTCGGCGCGCTGATATCCTTGAGGTCAATGGCGACCCCGCGCACGAAAACCGAAGAACGGCTGCCCGCGCGCAGCGGACCCCGGCGCGCGCTCGCGGCCGTTCGCGCGGCGGTGGGCCTCGAGCCGGACCTCGAGGCGCTGAAGAAGGACCTGCTGGCGACTCTCGCTCGCCACTATCCCCAGGCCGCGCTCGAGCCCGTCGGTCAGGCGTTCGACCTCGCCGTCGCCGCCCACGAGGGCCAGAAACGCGCCTCGGGCGAGCCGTACGTGACGCATCCGATCGCCTCGGCCCAGATCCTCGCCGACCTCGGGATCGACCCCGTCGCGGTGGCCGCCGGCCTGCTCCACGACGTCCCGGAGGACACCGAATACAGCCTGAGCGACATCGAGGATCGCTTCGGCGGCGAGGTCGCTCGCCTCGTCGACGGCGTCACGAAGCTGTCGCGGTTCAGCACCCATACCCACGAGCAGCAGCAGGCCGAGAACATCCGGAAGATGTTCCTCGCGATGGCGGAGGACATCCGCGTCGTCCTCATCAAGCTGGCCGACCGCCTGCACAACATGCGGACCCTCGGCGCATTGCCGCTCGAGAAGCAGCAGCGGATCGCGCGCCAGACGATGGAGATCTACGCGCCGCTGGCCGAGCGGCTCGGGATCTGGCAGATGAAGTGGGAGCTCGAGGATCTCGCCTTCAAGGCCCTCGAGCCGGAGCGGTTCCGCGAGCTCGCGCGGCTGCTCGACACGCGCCGCAAGGGCCGCGAGGGCTACATCGAGCGGGCGATCGCGGAGCTCGAGCCGCGGCTCCGCGACGCGGGCATCGAGGCCGATCTCCAGGGCCGCCCGAAGCACATCTACAGCATCGACAAGAAGATGCAGCGCAAGGGCGCCGAGTTCGGCGAGATCTACGACGTCTACGCCATTCGGCTGCTCGTCGACGAGGTCAAGGACTGCTACGCCGCGCTCGGGATCGTGCACACCCTCTGGCGCCCGATCCCCGGTCAGTTCGACGACTACATCGCCGTCCCGAAGAACAACCTCTACCAGTCGCTCCACACCGCGGTCATCGCGCTCGACGGCAAGCCGCTCGAGATCCAGATCCGGACGCACGCGATGCACCAGGTGTCCGAGGTGGGGATCGCCGCGCACTGGCGCTACAAGGAAGGCTCGAAGAGCGACCGCGAATACGACGCCAAGCTCGCCTGGCTTCGCCAGCTCATGGACTGGCAGCGCGACGTCTCCGACGCGACCGAGTTCGTCGAGGGGATCAAGCTCGACATCTTCCAGGACCAGGTGTTCGTGTTCACGCCGAAGGGCGACATCAAGGACCTGCCCGCTGGCGCGACACCGCTCGACTTCGCGTACCGGATCCATACGGACGTCGGGCACCGAACCATCGGGGCCAAGGTCAACAACCGCCTCGTCCCGCTCGACTACCGGCTGAAGAACGGCGACATCGTCGAGGTCGTGACGACGAAGGGGGAGCACGGCCCGTCGCGCGACTGGATGAACGTCGTCCGAACGTCCCACGCCCGCGAAAAGATCCGCCAGTGGTTCAAGCGCAAGGACCGCGACGAGAACATCGTCCACGGCAAGGAATCGCTCGAACGTGAGCTCCGCCGGCTTGCCCGGACGTCGGTCAGCGCGGTGGGTGCGGAGCGGCTCGCCGAGGTCGCGAAGCAGTACAACTTCGAGCAGGCCGACGACTTCTTCGCGGCCATCGGCTACGGCGCGATCAGCGCACAGCAGGTCGTCATGCGACTCGGTGTCGTCGACGACGGCCACACCGCGCTGCCGACGGTTGCTCCTGCCACCGGCCCTGCTCGGACCGGTGGCGTCCGGGTCAAGGGCGTCAGCGACCTGCTCGTCCGGTTCGCCAAGTGCTGCCACCCGATCCCCGGCGACCCGATCGTGGGCTTCACGACGCGCGGCAAGGGGATCACGGTCCACCTCCACTCGTGCAACACGGTGGTCAACGAGCGCGAGATCGGCCGGCTCATCGACGTCGAGTGGGAGTCGACCCCAACGGAGACGTACCCGATCGCGATCCGCGTCGAGGCGTACGACCGGACGGGCCTCCTCAACGACATCACCCAGGTCGTCGCCGAGAACAAGGTCAACATCCTGTCCGCGGCCGTGAGCGTGAATCCGGATCACACCGCGATCGTCATCGCGACGCTCCAGGTCTCATCCGTCGCGCAGCTGGCCCGGGTGATGAGCCGGATCGAGCAGCTCAAGGACGTGCTGTCGGTCCAGCGCGACCTGGGGTAGCGCCCGAAATCGCGGCCGCGCGCCGCTAGACTTCGGCGCGATGCCGAGCTTCCGCGCCCCCAGGGGCACCCACGACCTGCTCCCGACGGAGCGCGCCGCGCTCACCCGCCTCGAGCGAATCGCGGCCGGCCTCGCCGCGCGGTACGGCTACCGTCCGATCGAGACGCCGCTGTTCGAGCAGACGGGCGTCTTCGAGCGCGGCATCGGGGCCGTCACGGACGTCGTCGAGAAGGAGCTGTTCCGCCTCGCGCCGCGCTCCGACGAGGCGGAGTCATGGGCGCTCCGCCCGGAACCCACGGCGGGCATCGTCCGGGCCTACATCCAGCACGGGATGCAGACACTGCCGCAGCCCGTGAAGCTGACGATGATCGGGCCGATGTTCCGGTACGACCGCCCGCAGGCGGGGCGGTATCGGCAGTTCTGGCAGTTCGACGTCGAGGCGATCGGGGACCCGGGGCCGGCGATCGACGCCGAGATCATCGAGCTCGCGGCGCGCTTCTATCGCGACGCCGGCCTGCCGTCGATCGACCTGCTCCTCAACTCGATCGGCGACGCGGCGTGCCGGCCGGCGTACGTCGAGCAGCTGCGGGCGTACTACCGCGGCCACGCG
>DASWSI010000039.1:0-4273 GCA_036402715.1 Candidatus Limnocylindrales bacterium | reverse complement strand
ATGGACGACCTCTACCGCGACTACATCCTCGAGCACTACCGGCGGCCCCACAACTTCGGGGTCATCGAGGCGCCGACGGCGTCCCACGAGGGCGCCAATCCGCTCTGCGGCGACCGAATCACGATGATGCTCGGCGTCACCGACGGCGTCGTCGACCGTGTCGGGTTCACCGGCCGAGGTTGCGCGATCAGCCAGGCGAGCGCCTCGCTCCTCACGGACGAGATCAAGGGCAAGCCGCTGGCCGAGGTCACGGGCTACCGCGCGGACGATCTGCTCGACCTCCTCGGCATCGACATCAGCCCGGCCCGCCTGAAGTGCGCGATGCTCTCGCTCGACACACTGAAGGAAGCGCTCGGCGAGATCGAGGCCCCGAAAGCCGAGGCCGACGCGTGACGACTCCCCGCCGGTGTTGCCGGCCGGCCTGACCGCCGGCGCGCCACCAGCTCGCCCTTCGGGCAATTCGCCCGCTTTCCGAACCCCCCGCCCTGTCGCCCCCCGCGACAGCTCGTCGAACAACCCGGAGCTCCAGCCACGCACATGCCGAAGTCCTACGCCGACCTCCTTCGGGAGGCACGCAACCAGGTCGCCGAAGTAACCCCCGCCGAAACCGACGCACTCCGTGAGGGCGGCTCGGCCACGCTCCTCGACGTCCGCGAGGACTCCGAGTGGGAGCAGGGCCACGTCCCCGGCGCGGTCCACATCTCGAAGAGCTACATCGAGCAGGAGATCGAGGGCGCGGTCCCCGATCGCAATGCCCGGATCGTCGCGTACTGCGCCGGCGGCGTGCGGTCGCTCTTCGCCGCCCAGACGCTGCGCGACATGGGCTACACGAACGTCGCCTCGATGTCCGGCGGGTTCCAGCAGTGGAAGTCCCAGGGACTGCCGTGGTCGTCGCCGGTCGTGCTGTCGAGCGAGCAGAAGCAGCGATACAGCCGCCATCTCCTGATTCCGGAGGTCGGGTCCGCGGGGCAGGCGAAGCTTCTCGACTCGAAGGTGCTGCTCATCGGCGCCGGTGGGCTCGGCAGCCCGGCCGCGCTCTACCTCGCCGCGGCCGGCGTCGGCACGATCGGGATCGTCGACTTCGACGTCGTCGACCTCTCGAACCTCCAGCGCCAGGTGATCCACGGCACGGATCGGATCGGCGAGAAGAAGGTCGAGTCGGCGCGTCGGACGATTGCCAACCTGAACCCGGATGTGAAGGTCGTTGCGCACGACGAGATGCTCGTCGCCGACAACGTCGACCGGATCATCGCGGGTTACGACGTCATCCTCGACGGCACCGACACGTTCGAGACCCGCTACCTGCTCAACGACGCGGCCGTCATCGCCAACATCCCCGTCGTCCACGCGAGCGTCTTCCGGTTCGAGGGCCAGCTGACGGTGTTCCAGCCGTACGAGGGCCCCTGCTACCGCTGCCTTTACCCGACGCCGCCGCCGCCGGAGCTCGCACCCGGCTGCTCCGTAGCCGGCGTCCTAGGCGTCGTGCCCGGGATCATGGGGATGCTCCAGGCGAACGAGGCGCTCAAGCTGCTCCTCGGGATCGGCGACACGCTCGCGGGCCGGCTGCTGCTGTTCGATGCCCTCGACACGACGTTCACCGAGCTGAAGCTCCGGCGCGACCCGAAGTGCCCCGTCTGCTCGGAGGCCGCGGTCGCGGCTCGCGCCGCCGGCAAGCCGCTCGCCGTCGCGACTGTTGGAGCCGACGAGCCGTTCGTCCTCGGCTCCGTCGCGGGGTTCGGTGCCCCCGGGGCGCGGTCATGAGCGCCGTCTGGATCCCGCCCGTCCTTCGCGCCTCCGTCGGTGGCGAGAAGCAGGTCGCCGTCGACGGCGCGTCGGTTCGCGAGCTCGTCAGTGGCCTTGTCACGCGGTTTCCGACGCTGAAGTCACAGCTCCTCACGGAGGAGGGCGACCTCAATCGCTTCGTCAATGTCTACGTCAACGGCCAGGACGTCCGCTACCTCGCCGGGCTCGATACCCCGGTGGCCGATCGCGACGAGGTCCGGCTGCTCCCCGCGATGGCGGGCGGCTGACCGAATGGCGCTTCCGAAGCGAGCCGGGTTGGAGTCGGCGCCGGCGGTCGGCGCGCAGCGGCCGCGGGTCGTCGCGGATGCCGAGCACGACCACGCGCACGCCCACGCGGCGCTCGCGCCGCACGGCGGCCGGTACGACGACATCCTCGGTGCGATCGGTCATACGCCGCTCGTCGAGATCTCGCGGATGTCACCGAACCCGGACGTCCGGATCTTCGCCAAGCTCGAGATGCTGAACCCAACGGGTTCGGTCAAGGACCGCGTCGCGCGCTACCTCGTCGAGGACCTCGAGCGCCGCGGGCTGCTCAAGGCGGACTCGATCATCCTCGAGCCCACCTCCGGCAACACCGGGATCGCGCTCGCGATGATCGGCCGGCGGAAGGGTTACCGCGTCGCGCTCGTCATGCCGGACAACGTCACGAACGAGCGGCGTCAGATGGCCGCGCTCTTTGGTGCGGAAGTCGTCGACTCGCCGGGTCACCTCGGGTCGAACGGCGCGATCGCGCTCGCCAAGCACCTCGTCTCGAAGGACCCACGCTTCGTCATGCCGTACCAGTACGGCAACCCGGCGAACGTCCGAGCGCACTACGAGACGACCGGGCCGGAGGTTCTCGCCGACTGTCCGGAGATCGACGTGTTCGTCGCCGGCCTCGGGACGTCGGGCACCCTGATGGGCGTGTCGCAGTACCTCCGCGAACGCAAGCGCGGCGTCCGCGTCGTCGCCGCCGAGCCGCTCCCCGGCGAGGCGGTCCAGGGTCTCCGCTCGCTCGACGAGGGCTTCATCCCCGAGATCCTCGACCCGGGCATGCTCGACGCGAAGTACCTCGTCTCGAACCGCGAGGCGATCGCCGCCCTGCGGGACCTCGTGTTCCGCGAGGGGATCTTCGCCGGGCCGTCATCCGGTGCGGTCCTCGTCGCGGCGGCGCGGGAGGCGCGGACGATGACCCGCGGTTCGATCGTCGCGCTGCTTCCCGACGGCGGGTGGAAGTACCTGTCCGCGGGGACGTACAGCCGCGATCTCGACGAGATGGAGACCGATCTCGAGGGCGGGGTCAACTGGTGGTAGCGGACGAGCCGGCGACGGGCGGACCGGCGACACCGGCGGCGCATCCGGGCCCCGTTTCCGCCCAGCTCCCAGCCGCGATCGTCCAGGCGATCATCGATCACGCCCGGGCGGAGAATCCGAACGAGGCCTGCGGAATCGTCGTCGGGACCGCCGCGGCGGCGGACGGCGGCCGAGCCACTCGCTGGGAGCCGACGCGGAACGCCGCGGCCTCGCGGTTCCTCTACGAGGTCGACGCCGCGGATCTGCTCCGCCTGACGATCGCGACGGACGACGCCGGCGAGGTGTTCTGGGCGATCGTCCACTCCCATACCCATACGCCGCCGCGACCGTCGACGACGGATATCGGCGCGGCGCAGTACCCCGACGCGCTCTACATCCTCGTGTCGCTCGCGCCGGACGAGGCGGACCCCGTTTCAGCAACACCGAGCCTCCGCGCGTGGCGGATCCTCGATGGCACCGCCCACGAGGTGGCGCTCGAGGTCACGGCGTGACGCCTGACGACGGCGCCGCGAATACCCCGGCGGACGCGCGCGCCGAGGACGGCGATCCGAAGGCCGTCGTCGCCGCGGGGTACGACCGGATCGCGGCGCAGTACCTCGCCTGGAGCGGTCTGCGGCCGTCGGAGACACGGCTTCGGGCCTTGTCCGCGGCCGTCGACCGCATTCCGTCGGGCGGCGACATCCTCGAGCTCGGCTGCGGGGCCGGCCTGCCGATGACCGCCGCGCTGGCCGAGCATGGCCGCGTGACGGGCGTCGACATCTCCGCCGCGCAGGTCGAGCTCGCCCGCGCGAACGTGCCCGCTGCGACCTTCATTCACGCCGACATGACGACGCTCGAGTTCCCAGCGGCCTCGTTCGATGCCGTCGTCGCCTTTTATGCGCTGACGCATATTCCGCGCGACGAGCAGGCGCCGCTTCTCGGGCGCATCGGGACGTGGCTGCGACCGGGTGGCGTGTTCGTCGCGTCGATGGGCGTCGAGGACGACCCGGGTGGTATCGAGCGCGACTGGCTGGGCGTCGACATGTATTTCAGCCACTTCGGGGCGCGGCGAAATCGGCGGCTGGTCGAGGCTGCGGGGATGCAGATCGAGTCCGCCGAGATCCTCCCGGAGCCCGGCGATCGCCACGGCGCTCGCTTCCTCTGGGTGGTCGCACGGGCACCGGCCGGGGACGCGGGA
>DASWSI010000038.1:0-2157 GCA_036402715.1 Candidatus Limnocylindrales bacterium | reverse complement strand
CGCGGCGGCGAGCTGCCTCACCTGGCTCTTGTAGAGGTCGCCGATCGGGTTGAACGCGCACGCGTTGTCCCCGAACACCGTCGTGTAGCCGATGAGCGATTCGGTCTTGTTGCCCGTGCCGACGACGAGTCCGCCCCAGGTTGCCGATCGGTCGTAGAGGACGGCCATCCGCATCCGCGCCGCGAAATTTCCGCGGCGGAGCGGCGACGCCTCGGGCTCGCGGTCGAAGTGCCCGTCGACCATCGGCGTGATGTCGACGATCTCGCTCGCGGTCCCGAGCCGCGCGACGACATCCTCCGCGTCCGCGCGCGACGCCGGCGACGACGTCCGATACGGAAGCAGGACCGCGAGCAGCCGATCGGCGCCGATCGCCTCCGCCACGAGGAACGCGACGAGCGCGGAGTCGATCCCGCCGGACAGTCCGAGAACCGCCCGCTCGAAGCCGGCCTGGTCGAGCTGGCTCCGGATGAACTCCCCGATGACGCGCCGCGCGACGTTCGTGTCGATCTCGAGCTCGCTCGGAAGCTCGAACGCGGGTGGCCCGGCCGGAACAGCGCGGAGCGGCGGCCGGCGCGACGTCATCGTCGCGCCCGCAAGCCGATCGGCGGCCCGGGGACCTCCGCCGGTCGGAGGTCGAGACCTGGCTCCGCCCCCGGTTCCGCCGTCGAGTCCGGCGCGAGCCCGGCGCGCTCCGCGAGAATCCGCGACAGCTCGCGCTGGTGCAGCTCGATCCTCTCGTCCCGGAGCAGCGGCAGCCCGATTCGCTCACGCCGCACGTCGGCGAGCGAGACGTCGACCGTGAACAGCCCTTCGTCGTAGAGCGGCCCCTGGAAGAGGACGTCGCCACTCGGCCCGATCACCTCCGAGCCGCCCCAGAACGAGATCGATTCGTCGACTCCGACCCGGTTGCAGAAGATGACGAACGACGTCGTCAGCTGCGCGTACGTCCGCATGAGGGTCCGCCATGACGTCGCGGTCCCGAGGCCGACCTCGTTCGTCGCGGCGAGGTCCCGACCCGGCGACGACGAGACGTTGACGAGGATCTGGGCGCCGTCCAGGGCCAGCAGCTGCGGAACCGCCAGGTGCCAGAAGTCCTCGCACACGCCAATCCCCACGCCGACGCCGAGCTGCGACGGGACGGCGCGAAGGACGTCGCCGGCGGCGAAGAAGCGTCGCTCGTCGAACAGCCCGTAGGTCGGCAGGAACAGCTTTCGGTGGACGTGCCGGATCTCACCATCCTCGATGAGCGCGGCCGCGATGAAGAGCCGGTGATCGGCCGACTCCTCGACGAACGACACGACCGCCGACAGGCCGGTAGTCGTTGCTGACAGCTTCGCGAGCCGCGGGTCGTCGAGCCGCATCGCGACGTCCGAGGCGAGGTCCTGGAGGAGGTACCCGGTGAGGCCGAGCTCAGGGAAGACGACGAACCCGGCACCCTGTCCGCGCGCCTCGACGATCAGCTCGGCGTGGCGGGCGAGGTTTGCGTCGAGCTGCCCGAGGCGAGGCGCGATCTGGGCCAGGGCGATCCGGAGCGGCTGCACGCCGGGAGCATACCGGGTCGGTTCCGGGCGCCCGGGGAAGGGCGACGGTCGCCTTGCCGCGGCGCGACTCCGCTCGGCGGCCGGCGAACCGCGGGAACTCGGCGATCAGCCCGCTGGCGGGGCTGGCGGGGCAGCCGGCGAAGCGGCCGACCCAGAAGCGGCAGGCCGTGGGCTCCCCGCCGCGCCGCGAGCCGGCACGCCGGGTGCGCCGACAGCCGGCGCGCCGGCCGCCGCGGACGCCGTGGCCGGTGCCGCTCGGCCGGTTGCCTGCGCCTGCTCGACCGAGCCATCGACACGCTCCGCGAAGTGGCACGCGACGCTGTGATCCGTCGCGAGCACCCGGAGCGGCGGATCCTCGGTCGTGCAGATCTCCGGGTTGCCGAGTGCCTCGCGGAGCCAGCAGCGGGTGTGGAACCGGCACCCGGACGGCGGCGCAGCGGGCGACGGGACGTCGCCGCGAAGGATGATCCGCCGGCGCCGCGACTCGACTCCCGGGTCCGGGACCGGGATCGCCGAGAGCAGCGCGACGGAGTACGGATGGAGCGGCGTGCGGTTGAGGTCGCGCGAGGTCGCCGTCTCGACGATCCGGCCGAGGTACATCACCGCGATCCGGTCC
>DASWSI010000037.1:0-6330 GCA_036402715.1 Candidatus Limnocylindrales bacterium | reverse complement strand
TAGGGGTAGCTCTGGCCCACGTTGGACGTCACGCGGCGTGGTCCTCCGAAGTTGGAATGCCGGTGGTGGCGTCGTGTGAGCGCAGCTCGCCACCGGCGCGCCGAGTATAGCCAGCGGTCAACGGAGGCCCGTCTCCGCCGTTGGGGACCGCCACCGACGTGGCGGCCGCCGCCGCGTAACCCGCGGATGTCAGCGGACCGCGGGCAACCCTGCCGAGCGAGGATCGGTCGCGGCGGCAAGTGAGCCGGGGTCCGGGTGGCGCCCGGGTCCGCCGTCGACGAGCTCGATCGCGTGACAATGCCCAAGGAGCGAGTCGAACGGCTCCGTCTCGGCCACCGGGTGGCCCATCGCTGTCAGCGCGTCGAGGACGCCCGGCGCAAACCTCGGCTCGGCGCGCACCTCGACCGGTGGCGCGAAGTGCTCGTCCGGTTCGACGAACCAGCGCGGGATCGAGACGGCGGTTGCGATGTCGAGGCCGCCGTCAACGAGCGCCGACACGAGCTGGGCGTGGATCTGCGGTTGCGCGTCCCCGCCCATCGAGCCGGCAACCACCCACGGCTCGGGCCCTCCTGCGCCGTCCCGGAACAGCATCCCGGGAAGCAGCGTGTGGAGCGTCCGCTTTCCCGGCGCAAGCACGTTCGCCCGGCCAGCGTCGAGGCTGAAGAACGAGCCGCGGTTCTGGTAGTGGATCCCGGTCTCCTCGTCGACGACACCGGACCCGAAGCCCATGTAGTTCGATTCGATCAGGCTGACCGCGTTGCCTTCCGCATCGACCGCCGCGAGGTAGATGGTCCCGCCGCCGCGGGGCGAGGTGGCGGCCGGCGGCCGCGCGGCGCGGCGGAGATCGATTCGCCGCGCGAGCTCCGCCCCGTAGCCCTTGTCGAGGAGCGTTCTGGCGGGAATGTCGTGGAACTCCGGGTCGGTCAGGTGCGCGTCCCGGTCCGCCATCACGAGCTTCGACGCCTCGATCCCGACGTGGATCCAGCGGGCATCGCCGCCCCCGAATGTGCCCGCCGCCGGTGGATCGAATGTCTCGAGGATGTTCAGGAGCTCGAGCGCGACGATTCCGGAGCTGTTCGGCGGATGAGTCGTCACGCGGACGCCGCGGTACGAGGTCGCGATCGGGTCGCACCATGTCGACCGGTGCGCGGCGAGGTCCGTCGCGGCGATCGACGACCCCGCGGCGTTCAGCGCGCGCTCCTGGCGGTCCGCGAGGTCACCGTCGTAGAACGCGTCGAAGCCCTCGTCCGCGAGCCGCTCGAGGGTCCGCGCCAGGGCCGGGAGGCGGACGATCTCGCCGGGGCGCCACGCGCGGCCGGCGGGCCGATAGACGCGGTGGAAGCCGGCCGCGGCGGACGGATCGTCGAGAACGCGGGCGGTCGCCTCGACAGCGCCGATGAAGCCGTCCCACGCCGGGAAGCCCCGCGCGGCGAGCTCGATCGCCGGGGCCAGGACGGCGGAACGGTCGAGGCGCCCGAACCGCCGGTGTGCGTCCGCCCACGACCGAACCGCACCCGGGACGGTGATGGAGAGTCCGCCGCGAAGGGGAAGCGTGGCGAGGCCGCGGTCGCGAAGCGCCTGCGCGTCGGCCGCGGCGGGGGACCGCCCCGAGCCGTTCAGCGCGAGCTGCGTCGCGGTGGCGGCATCCCAGATCAGCCAGAAGGCGTCGCCACCGATCCCGCAGCCGTTCGGCATGACGACGCCGAGGACGGCGTTCGTGGCGATCGCGGCATCGACGGCGGACCCGCCGGCAGCAAGCACGCCGAGACCGGCCGACGTCGCAAGGTGATGCGGCGCGACGACGGCACCTCGCGCGCCGCGGGCGAGGGGCACCGGCACGAGCAGCGGCTGCGTCATCGGCCGATTGTAGGTGCGGACTTGCTCGCGGCCAGACAACGCGACCGCGGCCGCTGCCGCAGCGGTTGCCGATGCTTGCGGCATGGCACCTGCCGCCTTCGACCGGCTACCCTTTTTCGGTGACGCGCTCTCTCTACGCGGTGCTGCTCGGCACGTTCACGCTCAGGTTCAGCACCGGGCTGACGGGCGGGCTGCTGATCTTCTATCTGCGCGACCTGCACGTCGACGAGATCACGCTCGCGTCGCTGACGGCCACGTTCTTCGCCGCGGAGCTCATCCTCTCGACACCGTTCGGCCTGATCTCGGACCGCTGGGGCCACCACCGGATCATGCAGCTCGGCCCGATCTTCGGCGCCGTCGCCGTGATCCTCACCTGGGCGACGCGGGACCTCGTCGTCATCGGCGGGACGCGCTGGCTGGAGGGCGCCGCAACGGCGGCTTCGGTGCCTTCGATCCTCGGGTTCATTGCCATGGCGACCGCCCGCGACGAGCTCCTTCGCGGCCGGATGTCGGCGCGGTTCGAGGGGGCGACGCTGGCCGGGCTCGGTGTCGGCATCGTCGCGGCCGGCCTCCTCTACGACGGCATCCCGGGCGTCGTGCCCGGCCTCGGTCGGACGGCCTTCCTCCTCAATGCGGTCATCTACGGCGTGTCGTTCTGCATCTACCGGTTCGGTGTCGCCGAGCCCGCCGAGGACCGCGAGGCGCGTTCCGGTCCGCATTACGGCTGGCGGCGCTACGTTCGGCTCCTGACGAGCACGCACGTCTGGCTCCTCGCCCCGACCTGGATCGCGATCAACGCCGCGCTCGGGCTCTGGACGAGCCAGTCGATCTTCCAGCTCATCAAGCAGCCGGCGGCGCGGTTCTCCGATCAGCTCCTGATGGGTGGCTTCGTCGGCGCCCAGATCGCCCTCGGGCTCGGCGTCGGTCTCGTCGTCTTCTTCGCCGGCCTCGCCTTCTGGGGCGACCGGTTCAAGCGATTCCGCCGGACGACGATCATCCTCTACGGCATCGTCGGCGGCGTCGTCTGCATCGTCGCGGCGACGCTGATCAACCACAGCGCCGGCCAACCGGATTGGCTCCGGCTCATCTACGGCGCCGCAATCACCGGCGGACTGTTCGTCCTCGCCGGAGCGACGCCCGCCGCGCTCGGGCTGCTTGCGGACGTGAGCGAGTCCTACCCTGCGGACCGCGGCGCGATCATGGGGCTCTATTCGGTCTTCCTCGCGCTCGGCCAGATCGCCGGCAGCTTCCTCGGCGGCGAGAGCGGCCGCCGCTACGGGATCGACGGGATCCTGCTTTCGACCGTCGGGCTGCTCCTCATTGCCCTCGTCCCGCTGGCGCGGTTGCGCGCGGTCGAGCACCACGTCGGGACGGCCGCGCCGGAAACCGAGGCCGGACTGACCTGACGAGCGCGCACGCTCGACCCGTATGATCGGCCGGACCGCAGCCGGGTTTGCGGGCCACGGGGCGAGGGGAGAGCGACGTGAGCCGAGTTGCGATCGTCACCGATTCCGCGTCTGACCTGCCGCCCGAGACTGCGGCCAGGACCCACATCGACGTCGTCCCCCTCGTGGTCACGTTCGGGTCCGAATCGTTCAAGGCCGGGGTCGATCTGACGACGGAGCAGTTCTGGCAGCGGATGACCGCGCCGGACGCGCCCTTTCCGACGACCGCGGCGTCCTCGCCCGGGGATTTCAAGGCCGCCTACGACCGGTGCTTCGCCGAAGGTGCGGACGCGATCATCTCGATCCACGTCGCGGGGACACTGTCAGGGACGATCAAGAGCGCCGAGATCGCGCGGGACCTCGTCCACGAAGGCGACATCCACGTCATCGACTCCGGGACGGCCTCGATGGGGGAGGGTCTCCTGGCGCTCCTTGCCACGGACCTCGCGGCCGCCGGGTCGACGGCGACCGAGATCGCGGCCGTCCTCGAGGACCGCAAGCGCGACCTCGACCTCTACGTCGCGCTCGACACCCTCGAGTACCTCCGCAAGGGTGGACGCATCAGCGGCGCCCAGGCGGCGATCGGGACGCTGCTCTCGGTCAAGCCGATCATCACCGTCCGGGACGGGATCGTGCACACCGCCGATCGGCCACGAACGCGGGGCAAGGCGCGCGAGCGCGTGATGGAGCTGCTGCTCGCGCGCCCGATCGAACGGCTGGCCGTCCTGTACACGCCTCCCGCCGACGGCGTGGCATTCCGGGACGAGCTCCTCCGCCGGCTCACCGTCCCGATCGATCCGCGGAACGTCTCGATCCAGCCGGTCGGCCCCTCCGTCGGGCCGCACCTCGGCCCCGGCTGCGTGGGTGGCGTCGTCCTCTACGCCCGCTGACGAAGCGATCGCAGCGGGCGCAAACCCGCCACTTGCAACGTTGCGGCGAGGTTGCGCGAGAGTTGCGATAGGGAGAAGGTACGGTGTCGGCGCGCACCCTCCGCGTCTATACTCGGGCCCGAACTTCTCGCGCGATGTCGTCGCGGCGCCAGCCGCCCCGCCGATTCCGCGCCCGTGGGGTCGTCCGGGAGACGACCCGGAACCGGAGGCGGTCGAGGCGACCGCCGACACGGAGGATTACCGCTCCATGACCACCGAGCACATCGCTGCGCAGATCAACCCGTGGGAGGTCGCGCAGCGCCAGTTCGACCTGGCCGCCGACCGGCTGAACCTCGACGCCGGGCTGCGCCGCGTCCTCCGCGAGCCGCGCCGCGAGCTGACCGTCCACTTCCCGGTGAAGATGGACGACGGCAATGTCCAGGTCTTCACGGGCTACCGGGTCCAGCACAACCTGGGGCGCGGGCCGGCCAAGGGCGGGATCCGGTATCACCAGAACGTGAGCCTCGACGAGGTCAAGGCGCTGGCGATGTGGATGACCTGGAAGTGCGCGGTCGTCGGGATCCCGTACGGCGGCGGCAAGGGCGGCGTCATCGTCGATCCGAAGAAGCTGTCGATGAAGGAGCTCGAGGCGCTGACCCGGCGCTTCTTCACGGAGATCGAGGTCCTCATCGGCCCCGAGCGCGACATTCCGGCTCCGGACGTGAACACGAACGCCCAGGTCATGGCCTGGATGATGGATACCTACTCGATGCACGTCGGGTACACGGTGCCCGGGGTCGTCACCGGCAAGCCGATCAGCCTTGGCGGCTCCGAGGGTCGCAACGAGGCCACCGCTCGCGGAACCGTGTTCTGCATCGTCGAGGCGGCGGGTCACCTCAACATCGACCTGAAGCGGGCGCGCGTCGCCATCCAGGGCTTCGGCAACGCGGGCTCGATCGCCGCGCGGCTCATCGCCGATGAGGGAGCGACCGTCGTCGCCGTCTCCGACTCGACGGGCGGGATCCACGCCCCGGACGGGCTCGACATCGGGCGAGTCATCAAGTGGAAGAAGGAGCACGGCACCGTCCAGGGATTCCCGGGCTCCAGCGACGTCTCGAACGCCGACGTGCTCGAGGTCGACTGCGACATCCTCATCCCGGCCGCGCTCGAGAACCAGATCACGAGCCGGAACGCGGGCCGGATCAAGGCGAAGCTCGTCGCGGAGGCCGCGAACGGCCCCACGACGCCGGACGCCGACATCGAGCTGTTCAAGCGCGGGGTCTCGATGATCCCGGACATCCTGTGCAACGCCGGCGGCGTGACCGTCAGCTACTTCGAGTGGGTCCAGGACCTCAACCGCGACCACTGGAGCGAGAAGGTCGTCAACGAGAAGCTCCGCGAAATCATGGTCCGGGCGTTCGACGAGACCTACGCCATCGCGCAGCGCGATCAGGTCGACATGCGGACGGCGGCGTACCTCCTCGCCGTACAGCGAGTGGCGGACGCGACGGCGATGCGCGGCCTCTACCCGTAGAGCGACGGACGGCGAGCTGAGCAACGACAAAGGCCCCGGCCATTCGGCCGGGGCCTTTCCACGTGCGACGCGCCGTCGTCAGCGCGGCTCGCCCTCGTCAAGCGTCGACTCGGTTGCGCGCGGCTCGACGCCGCCGCCCGCCACGGCTCCGGTGTCCTCCGGGCGCGTGCTCTCGTTCACCCAGCGGTCCTGGGGTCCGGCGATCGGGTCCGCCGGTCCGTCCCGCTCCGCCTCGCTCGACCACCGGTCGATGTCCTGTGGCTTCCGAACGGTTCGCTCGTCCATGACAGATCCTCCCGCTCCGCTGCGCTCAGTCGCCCCCGCCATCGGGGTTCGTGTCCTCGCCGATCAGGCCCGCCGCGTACGGCTGCGTGCCGCCCGCCGGCTGACCCGGAACGCTGGCTGGCCCGGGGCCGAGGCGATCGGTCAGCTCGCCGTGGACGAGGTCGTCGGAGTCGTAGTCCGTCGCGTCGTGCTCGTCGTCCGTGCCGTGATCCGCGGAATCCATGGTGCCCGTGCCCCTGTCCGTCGAGGTTCCGCCCTGCGACATCACCCCGGCACCCACCGTGTTCGGGTCGTCGTACTCGTGCTCGGGAAGGCCCTGCTTCGCGCTGTCGTCGTCCAT
>DASWSI010000036.1:0-4460 GCA_036402715.1 Candidatus Limnocylindrales bacterium | reverse complement strand
CGTTCGCGGCGCGACGCCGGCGGCCGGCAATGCAGCCGCGAATGCGGCCGCGCTCGCGGCCGCGGAGAAGAGCCTCCAGGGTGCATCCGCCGCGGCCGCGATGACGCCACCGGACCCGCTCGCGGCCCTCCGCCTCGCCGTCGAGGCGGACCACTCGGTGAACGACGTGCTGACGGCCGTGCGCGAAGACGCGGCGCAACGGGCGCGGCTCGCGGAGGCCGTACAGGCATCGCTTGCGACGGCCCAGGCCAGCGTCGACCGCGCGTCCGACTTCATCGCGGTTCGCCGGAGCGGCGTCGGGCGGCAGGCGCGGACCCGGCTTGCAGAGGCAGAGCGGGTCCTCGAGCAGGCGACCGCGTCGGCGGCGGCGGATCCCCAGGGCGCGATGGCAGCGGCGAAACGCGCCGCCCAGCTCGCCGACGACGCCTATGCCTACGCGCAGGACGATTTCGACGACTGGAACCAGGGCGGGCCGGGGCTCGGGAGCCGGCGCGGCTCGGATCTCACCGGTTCGATCCTGGGCGGCATCCTCGGCGGGATCATCGGCGCGGGGACCGGCGGCGGCGGCTGGGGCGGCTCCCCGTGGGGCTCGTCGGGCGGCGGCGTGTTCGGCGGCGGAGGCGGCGGATTCGGCGGTGGCGGCGGTGGCTCCGTGGGCGGCGGCGGCTGGGGCGGCGGCGGCGGCTGGGGCGGCGGCGGAGGCGGAGGCGGAGGCGGCGGCAGCGTGGGAGGAGGCCGGTGGTGAGCACCGGAGCTTTCCCGTTCAATAGCGATTCGGTGGGCCCGCGCCCATCACCATCCATGAAGGAGTGAGACCAATGGCCCAATCATCGATCCTCGGCCGGGTGAGCCAGCTCGTGCGCGCGAACCTCAACGCGCTCATCGACAGCGCCGAAGACCCGCAGCAGATGCTCGATCAGCTCGTCCGCGACTTCACGAACAACATCGCCGACGCGGAGGAGGCGGTCGCCCAGACGATCGGCAACCTCCGGATGGTCGAGGACGACGCGCGCGAGGCGCGGCAGGCATCCGTCGACTGGCACGGCAAGGCGTCCGCGGCATCGCGCCGGGCGGAGGAGCTCCGTACCGCCGGCAACACCACGGAGGCGGACCGCTTCGACGATCTCGCCCGGATCGCGCTTCGTCGCCAGATCTCGTACGAGGACCAGGCGAAGAGCCTCGAGACGCAGGCGGCCCAGCAGAACGAGCTCGCCGACAAGCTGAAGGACGGCCTCAACAAGATGCGCGTCAAGCGCGAGGAGCTGGTCCAGAAGCGGGACGAGCTCGTCGGGCGGGCGAAGATGGCCCAGGCCCAGCAGCAGGTCCAGCAGTCGCTGCGCAGCGTGTCGGTGATGGACCCGACGAGCGAGATCTCGCGGTTCGAGGACCGCATCCGGCGCCAGGAGGCGCAGGTTCGCGGGATGGACGAGGTCGCGGCGTCGTCCGTTGACGAGCAGTTCGCGCAGCTCGACGCGGGCGACGACGAGGCCGAGGTTGACGCCCGGCTGGCGGAGCTGAAGTCCGGTTCCGCGGACCCGAAGCACGCCCTCGGGAGCGGGGCCTGACCCGCTCGTCCGCGGCTATGATCGCGGCATGAAGCAGATGTACGACGCGTCGGATCTGGCGGCGATGGATCCGCTGGTTCTCATGAAGAACCTGGACCACGTCCGGATGACGAGCCGGCGGCTGTCGTACATCCTCCAGCAGCAGGTCCACCTCTACGTCCCCGAGGCGAACGAGCTGCGCGAGCAGATCGATCGCTACGTCGAGGCGGAGCGGCAGATCGAAGGCGAGATGGCGAGGCGCCGGATCCGGGCGTAGGGTCCGCGGCCTGGAGGCCGCTGCAGGGGTCGCTTGCCGCGGACCGCCACCGCGGCCGCGGCTCCGGTCGCCTGACTCAGGCGGTCGCGCCCGCGAATCGCAGCACCGGCACGACCTGCGTCTCCGGCGCGGCCTCGACGACCGGGATCGCCTGCGGCTGCTCGCGCGGACGGAGCTCCGTCACGACACTCGGCCGGATCGCCACGACGACCCCGGCAGCCTCGGCGCGGCGCTCGTGCTCCTCGGCGACAACGCGATGGACGAGGGCCGCGAGCGTCGACATCTCGAACAGGCTGAACCCGATGCCGTGCGTCGTCAGGTCGTCGCATCCCCAGCCGCGGAACAGCCCGCGATTCGCGACGGCGCACATCTCGTCGTACAGCTCCGGCCAGCCGACCCCACGGCGGCGATAGCAGAACCTCACGAACTCGACGGCATCGTCCGAAGGCACGCGATCACGGCTGCGCGGATCCATCGACGAGCTGCCCTCCTTGGTGAGGCACGACGAAACAGACCGACGCGCGCGGCGAATTCGCGGCGCGGCGGGAGCGAGGAATCTCGCGGGGCTCCGGTCTCCCTCTGCCTTCTGTCGGCGACCGGCGGAGTGCCATCCTAGGACCCCGGTCGGGACGGCGGAAAGGGGGTTTGTCCACCTTCTCGTCCACCAACTTATCCACAAGAACGGGCGTTCGATGAGGGCCGCCTCCGGGGCGCGCTGGACGCGTTCAGCGCGGCTCGTTCGCCGCCGTCGCCACCGCGTCCGTGGAACGTCTCGACACCCCGAGGCCGGGTCGCTCCGGGAGCCGCCAGCGACAGTCGGCGCCGAGCTCCAGCCCACCGAACGGGTCCGCCGCGAGCAGCAGGTTGCCGTCGAGATCGACCCACTCGGCAAGCGATGCGACGGCCGCACCGGCCGCGATTCCCACGGACGTCTCCTCCATGCAGCCGAGGAACGTCCGAAAGCCGAGCTCGCGTGCCCGCTCGAGCATTCGCTTCGCGGCGCCGACGCCGCCGCATTTCGCCAGCTTGACGTTGACGCCGGCGACGACCCCGACGAGCGCATCGAGATCCTCGATCGCCACGGCGCTCTCGTCGGCGACGATCGGCAACGACGAGCGCTCCTGCAGCCAGCGAAGCTGGTCGAGCCGGCGAGCCGGAAACGGCTGCTCGACGAGCACGACACCGAGGCGCTCGAGCTGCGGCAGCAGGCCGAGTGCGCCGTCGGTCGTCCACGCCGTGTTGGCATCGACGCGGATCGGCCCGTCGTACACGTCGCGGACAGCCTCGAGCGTCGCGAGGTCCGCCGGGCCGCCGACCTTGATCTTCAGCGCCGGAAAATGCGCCGCGCGTCGCGCGCGCTCGGCGACGATCGCCGGGTCGTCGATCCCGATCGTGAAGTCGGTCGGCGGAATGTCGGGTGACATCCCGAGCAGGCGATGCAGCGGTACGCCGACGACCTGCGCGGCGAGGTCGTGGAGCGCGATGTCGATCGCACATTTCGCGGCGCCGTGGCCGCGGATCGCGTGGTCCATCGCCACCCCGGCGGCGACAAGTCCATCGGTCGTCAGGTCGACGTCACCGATCGCGTCGACGAGGAGCGGAAACACGGCCGCCATCGTCTCCGGCGTCTCGCCGTAGTACGCGTCCGGGAAGCCCTCACCCAAACCCACGAGGCCCGGCGCGCCGTCCACGCGCAGCTCCACGATCACCGTGACCGCCGATCCGCCGTCGGCATGACGCGCGATCCGGAACGGGTCGCGGAACGGGAGCCGAAGCGTTTCGTGCGTCAGGGTCACGGTCACGGCACGAGCGCCTCGACGCGCGGCCGCAACGCCGCGAAGAGCGGACCCGCCCCGAACCGAACGGGATCGTCCGTCGGCAGCCCGGTTTCCGCGGCCGTCCGCTCGATCTCGCGACGTGCCTCGTCCGGGTCCTCGATGAGCGACGTGTTGAGCGCGACCGCGACGACGCGCGACGGCGACACGAGGTTCGCGACGAGCTCGTGGGCGCGGATGAACTCGGGCAGTGGCTTGATCGCCAGCGAGCGCGACGGCAGGTGATCGAAGTCGTGCTCGAGGAGCCCCGGCTTGTGAACCATCACCATCGCCTGCGGGGTCGTGCCGTGGATGAGCCCGAGCGTCACCGAGGAATACGCCGGATGGTCGAGCGAGCCCTGGCCCTCCACGAAGACCCAGTCGCCGCGTGCCTCGCCCTGCTCGACGAGCCACTCGCAGGTTCCCTGGACGAAGTCCGAGATGACGCGGTCGACGGCGACGCCCCAGCCGTCGATCATGATTCCCGTCTGGCCCGTGGCCACGAACGATGCCGACACGCCTGCTTCCAGCGCCGCACGGCGCAGCTCGAGGGCGACGGACATCTTGCCGATTGCGCAGTCCGTCCCGACGGTGAGAATCACCTTCTTGCCGGGTTCGTGTGGTCGCCGAACGGCGGTCTCCATCCGCTCCGGCGGGCGGCGGTAGTCGACGATCTCGACGCCGGCGGCGCGCGCCGCGGCGGCAAACTCCGGGTCGTCGCCGAGAAATGTGTGAAGCCCCGAGAGGATGTCGAGACGCGCGGCGATCGCGGCAAGGATCGTCCGCCGCCACGCAGCGGGGAGGCGGCCGCCCGTCGGCGCGATC
>DASWSI010000035.1:0-7092 GCA_036402715.1 Candidatus Limnocylindrales bacterium | reverse complement strand
ATCGCCGGCCCGTCGGCGCGGTCATCGAGGATTGGCTGCGCGAACGCGCCCGCGCCGCGATCGAGCACGACCTCGCGCAGCACGCGCCGGCACTCCGCGTCGAGCCCGCCGCGGTGACGCTCCGCGACCCCCGGAGCCGATGGGGGAGCGCGTCACGCGAGCGGCGGCTGTCCTTCTCCTGGCGCCTCGTGCTTGCGCCGCCCGAGGCCCTCGAGACGGTCGTGGTCCACGAGCTCGCGCACCTCCGCGTCTTCGGGCACGGCCCGAAGTTCTGGGCGCTCGTCGCGAGTCGCCGGGCCGATCACCTCCGGTGGCGGCGGTGGCTGCGGGACCACTCGGTCGAGCTCCACGCAGCCCTCAACGGGGGCAGCGAGACGTAGGCTGGGCGCGCCGGCTCGCGGCGAGCAGGGGCCGCGGCCGCGCCGCCAGGACGAGCTAGCTCGCCGGCTTCTCCTGGACGGCCCAGCTGTTGCCGTCCGGATCGTCGAAGAACACGAACGAGTTCCACGGTCCGCCGTGGCCGTCGATCCACTCGCCGTTGGACTGGTCGATGTGCCGCACCGGCGTCGCGTCGACGCCACGCTCCACGAGCTGCGCTCGCGCGGCCGCGATGTCCGGCACGACGAGCTGGAGGCCCTTGAGCGATCCGGGCTCCATGTTCGCCAGCCCTGTCCCGATGGTCACCGAGCACGCCGAGCCCGGCGGCGTCAGCTGCACGACCCGCATGCTCTCGTTCGCGCGGTGGTCAACATCGACGACGAACCCCAGCTGCTCGCTGTAGAACGCCTTGGAGCGGTCGACGTCCGAAACGGGAACGACGACGACTTCGAGCTTCCAGTCCAATGTGATGCTCCTCGGGTCGGGTGGACGTGGCACGCGGCGCGCCGACGTTGGGTCGGGTGGCGGGAGTGGTGGTGGAGATGAGGGGACTCGAACCCCTGACCCCCGCGATGCGAACGCGGTGCTCTGCCAACTGAGCTACATCCCCGCCGGCGATCCGTGCGCAAAGGGCCGATCGCGGCGCCGAGTCTAGCACGGGACCGGGTCGCGGCCGATGGCACGGGACGGTCGCGCGACGGGGCCGCGGGTAGGCTCGGTGGCATGCCGGTCGGACTGCTCCTCGGGCTCGGTGCTGCGCTGGCGTGGGGTCTCACCGATGTCTGCGCGACGCTCGGCGGGCGGCGGCTCGGCAGCCTGCGCGTGCTCGCGGCGAGCCAGGTCGTGGGGTTTGCGTTCATCGCGATTCTCGGCGTTTCGCGCGGCGAGCTCGTCCCGTCCGAGGCTGGTGCGACGACGATGGCGGTGCTCGTCGGCCTCGCGGGAACCGGAGCGTACCTCTCGTTCTTCACCGCGCTGCGGATCGGTCCACTGTCCGTCGTGAGCCCGATCGCCGCGGCGTACGGCGGACTCACCGTGGTTCTTGCCGTCATCCTCACCGGCGAGCGACTGACGGCGATCCAGGGCATCGGTGCGCTTGTCGCGACGGGCGGAGTCGTCCTCGCCGGCCTCGTGTTCGATGGCGGCATCCGACACGCTCGCGTCGTCGGACGCGGGGTGGGATTTGCGATCGTCGCGCTCGTGCTGTTCGCGGTGATGACGATCGCGAGCGCGGGGGCGATCCACGAGGCGGGCTGGCTGCGGGTGATCTTCGTCGCGCGGCTGACGAGCGCGGTGGTCGCGGTCGCGCTGCTCGCGATCGCGGTCCGGTTCGAGCCCCGGTGGATGGCGCAGCTCAGCGAGGCGCCCGGCGTCCCGACGCTCGCCGCGGTGGGAGTCGCGGGGCTCGCCGGCCTGCTCGACGCGGTGGGCCTCGTGAGCTTCTCGAACGGCCTCGAAGTGTCGGAGACGTGGCTCGTCGGGCTGGCGAGCTCGTTCGGGCCGGCCGTTGCCGTGCTCGTCGCGGTCGCGCTGCTCGGAGAGCGGCTGCGCCCGACGCAATGGCTGGGGCTGGCGGGGATCGGCGTCGGGTTGCTGGCGGTCGCGACAGGCTGATCGTCGGCGCGAGGGTTCTTTCGGTATGCGTGTCGCATGCATATCCACACCGCCAGACCGCCGGCGTGGTCGGTGTGGCGGGCGGCGGTGGCGGGCGAGTCGGCCAGCGATAACGATTGACGATATCGAACAGATGTTCGATACTCCCCATCCGATGTCGACCATCTCCCCGGACGTGGCGGCGGCTCTGGCGACCCTCCGGTCGCGGTGGGGCGCGGCAGCTCCGCGGATGGCGGCCGAGGCACAGGCGACTGCGACCGCGCCGGTGACGGCGGCCGGCGCCC
Source organism: Candidatus Limnocylindrales bacterium (assembly GCA_036402715.1). Taxonomy (GTDB): domain Bacteria; phylum Chloroflexota; class Limnocylindria; order Limnocylindrales; family CSP1-4; genus JACDAV01. The sequence goes on along the minus strand of DASWSI010000035.1, from coordinate 4,816 downwards.
GCGGCCGCGCCGGTACCGGCGGGATGCGAGACGACACCGCGATCGGTGACGTCGTCGGCGCGCTCGCGACCGTGCCGCTTCCCGCGGAGCTCGATGCTGCGTTCGTCGAACCTGCGCCCGCGCCGTTCTCTCGGCGACGCGAGGGCATCGTCTCGACGGGCTTCGCGGCACTCGACGGCATCCTCGGTCCGGGTGGGCTGCCGCGGTCGGCGAGCGTGGCACTCCGCGGCCAGGGTTCGAGCGGCAAGACGACGCTCGCCCTCCGAACAGTCGCCGAGGCCCAGGCCACGGGCTCGATCGCGGCGTGGATCGACGTCGCGGCCACGTTCGACCCGGTCGAGGCAGTCGCTCGCGGTGTCCGCCTCGAGTGGCTCGTCGTCGTCACGCCGGAGACGCTCGACGAGGGGCTCTCGATCGCGGCGTCGTTGCTCGGCGGACGCTCGGTGGACCTCCTCGTCATCGACCTGCCGGCCCGCCTCGATCCTGCGGCGCGACCCGCCCGGGTCGCGGATCGCCTCCAGCGTCTCGCCGCGCTCGGCCGGCGGGCGGAGACGCTGCTCGTCGTCCTCGAGCCACCCAGCCTCGCCGCGGGGCTCGCGACTGCCGTCGCCCAGTCGACGGGCCTCCGCCTCGAGCTTGCGAGGCGATCGTGGATCCGCCTCGGGCGTGACGTCGTCGGCCAGCGGACGGAGGTCGTCGTCGGCCGCAATCGGTTCGGCCCGCCGGGGAGGCGTGCGGAGCTTCGGATCCTCTACGCCGACGGCGACGATCGCGACGCGTGCCTGCTCCGGGACGACCTGCTCGTCGAGCGGCTCATTCCTGCCCCCACCATCCCCGTGCCCGGGAACCGAAACGATGCGACTGCTCCACCTCTACTGGCCCCATCTCCCGCTCGACCTCGCCCGCTCGCGCTTCGCGCCGAACCCGACGGCGAACGGGACGCGGGACGCGACCCCGAACCCGACGCCGAACCGGGCGACGACCCGCCGGACCGAACCGAGTGGCCCGAGCTCCGCCTCGTTCCCGCCGGGTCCCGTCATCCTCGGCGGCCAGCCGTGGACGGATGGGATCGTCATCGACGCGGATCCCCGCGCGAGGGCGCTCGGCGTCCGCCGGGGGATGCCGCTCGGGAGCGCCCACCGGCTCGCCCCTGAGGCGGCGTTCCTCGATCTCACGCGTGACGCGGATCAGGCGGCAGTCGAAGCCGCGTTCGAAGCGCTCGGGGCGTTCAGTCCCGGTCTTGCCGGTGTATCGGATTCGGCCGATCCGGCGTTCGGGCTCCTCGAGGTGCAGGTCGATGGCCTGGAGCGGCTGTGGGGCCCGGAGCCCGTCCTCGCCCGGCGGCTCGTCGCGGCGGTCTCCGCGTCGCTGCCCGGGCGGCCCCGCGTCGGGATCGCCGGCAGCCGGTTCACCGCGACCGTCGCCGCCGGCCACGCGCCGCCGGCGAATCCGGTCGTCGTCCCGCGCGACGGTGACGCCGCGTTTCTCGCCCCGCTCCGGGCCGCGCTGCTGACGCCGGATCCGGATGTCCGGGCGAGGTTGCGCCGGTTCGGGCTGCGGACGATCGGCGCGGTCGCGGAGCTGCCGCGTTCGGCGCTCGTTGCCCGGTTCGGTGCCGAGGGCGAGCGGATCCATGCCCGCGCGCGAGGCGAGGAGATCGTCGCGTTCCGTCCGCGTCGCGCGGCAGAGCGGCTTGCGCTCGGGCTACCGATCGAGCCATCGGTCGCCGATGTGGAGGCGCTTCGCTTCGTCCTTCACCGCATCGCCGCCGCTCTCGGCGATCAGCTCCTCGCCCGCGGTTCCGCGGCCGCCGTCGCCCGGTTGCGGCTCGAGCTCGACGTCACGTTCGCGCCGCGCGGAGCCGCGACTGAGCTCGCCGTCGAGCAGCGCTTTCCCGAGCCGACCGCCGATGCCGAGGCGATCGAGCGGCTGCTCCTCGCGCGACTCGAGCGAACGCCACCCGCAGCGCCGGTGGAGCGCCTCGAGCTCGAGCTCGCCGGCGTTGGTCCCGCGGCGGGGCAGCAGCTTCCGCTGTTCGTCCCGCAGGCCGCGCGGAACGCCCGGCTCGGCTGGCAGCTCGCGAGGCTCGCGTTGACGTACGGCGAGGACCGCGTCCGGCGCGTCACGGTCACCGATCCCGAGGCGCCGCTCGCAGAGCGCCGCTGGGCGTGGGAGCGCGTGGACCTCGGTGAGGTGCCGCGGTGACGCGCCTCCTCCGCGAGCATCCCGCGATCGACGCCGAGCTCGACGCCGGCGGCCGGCTCGTCGCCATTCGGTGGAACGGTCGCCGCGAGCCGGTCGAGGTCTGCAACCGCTGGCGCGTCGAGGAGGAGTGGTGGCGCGCCCCGATCGCGCGCGACTACTTCAAGGTCGTCGGGCCGCAGTGGCTGGCGCTCGTCTACCTCGACCGCGTCGACGGGACGTGGCATCTCGAGCGCGTGTACGACTGATCCGCGGCCGCGGCCGCGACGGTCAGTGCGGGCCCGGCGCCCCCACGATCAGCGTCACGACCAGCAGGATGGCGAACAGCCCGATGACGAGCGCAAGAAGCCCGAGATCACGCGGCTGGGTGGTCTGCACGACGAGGGTCCCCCTGGTGACGACGGGCCCACTCCCAAAGCCCGAGCGGCGAGTGTAGGCCGGAACGCAAGCATCCGAATGTCGCAACTTCGAAACAACGGCCGACGCGGCGATGAACGACTACATCGACCGCCAGGTCGTGAAGAAGATCACCGCGACGAGGCCGACGAGGACGGCGGCGAGCAGCGCGGCGCCGAGAAAGTCGCTGCGGCGCGGTTTCATCTGCCGTCCTGCGCCACCGTCACGAGAACGGACACGCGGCACCCAGCAGGATCGTCATCGTCGTCGTCCCTCCGGTCTTCGCGACCGTCGTGCGTGCCTTGCAGCCCGATCCCGGACCGACCGAATCGAGCGTCATGCTGCCGTCCTCGCCGGGACCGGAAGCTGTCGTCCGGTAGCCGATCGCCTCGAGCCCCGAATCCATCCACGACGATACCGTCGCGACGTCCGCGGGTACGTCGAACGTCGCGCTCGCGGCGGTGAGCGGCGTGCCATCGGACGAGCCGGGGTAGCGCGGGAACGACCCGGGGATCGCGTCCCAGATCCGTCCCCACGCGGTGTTCGTCTGCGACGGGAGCTTCTGCGATGCGGCGGCCGCAGTGGCAGCCGGCGGTGGCGAGGACGTCGGGGCCGGTGATGGCGCGGCGCCGGTGCTCGGTGCGGCGGCGGCGACTGTCGCGACCGGACCTGTCGCGGCGGCGGACCCGGAGCGGGGCGCCGCGCTCCCGGTGCACGCGGCGACCGCGATCGCGATGACGAGCGCCGACGCGCGCGTCGCGTGCCTCGTTCCGACGATGCGACGCGTCATTCGGGCGAACCGCTGCGGCACATGGCAACCTCGGATCCTGGCGGAGCGCTCATCGTAGCGGTGCTGGCGACGACCGAAGATGACAGGACCCCGTCGCCCCCAGCGCGACGGGGTCCTGCGGAGCCGACGCACCCGCTCACCAGGTGGTCGACCGGTCGGCGAACGGCCATTGCGGCCCGCTCCGCCGACGATCGTCTCGGGCCCCCAGGCGCGAGACGGTTGACGTGGAGTGTCAGACGGGGGCGGCAGCCTGGGCGGCGATGGCCGCGGGAAGGAGAACGAGGATCAGCAGAACGGCGAGCGCAACCATGGCAGCACTGCGAGCGACGGCGTAGGCCACGGGGCGGAACGGCGTTTGCATGTCCCGTGAGACGCCGGCACGGGCGCGGATGTTGCGACGACTTGGGTGGGAATCTCGGGGGGTCGCGAGCCCGGGACCGATGGCGGATTGCACTGTGACACAATAGAACATCCGTTCTAGCATTGACGTCCGTTTTCGAAACCGCCCCCTCGTCCGGAGCCTGGCTGTGGCCGCGTTCGCCGAACTCCACTGCCACACGAACTTCTCGTTCCTCGACGGCGCGTCGACGGTCGACGAGCTCGTCGAGCGCGCCGTCGAGCTGGGGCTGGGTGGCCTCGCGATCACCGATCATCGCGGCCTCTACGGTGCCGTCCGATTCGTGTCGGCGGCGGAGTCGGTCGGGCTCCATCCCGTCGTCGGCCTCGAGATCGAGCTGATCGACGCGCTCGTTGCGGATCCCGCGCGCGTTGTCGTCCCGGCGCGTCGGCCGTCGCGTCGCCGTCGCGGTGCCGATGGAGCGGCCGCGGCCGCCGCAGCGGGATCTGGGCCGGCCGCCGGCTCGCCGGTACGCCCGCGAGCGCATCGGGCACGGCTGCCCGGTCATCGGGAGGCCGTGAAGGAGGATCTCCGCGGAATCGGGGAGCGGCAGCGCGGGCCGCATCTCGTGCTGCTCGCCCGCGACGTGACCGGCTACCGCAGCCTCTGCCGCCTCGTCTCGTACGCGAACCTCGCCGGGACGAAGAGCATGCCGCGGTTCTCGCAGGCGCTGCTCGCCGCGCACACGGAAGGGCTCGTCGCGCTGTCGGGCTGCCGCGACGGCGAGATCGCGCGCCGGCTCCTCGTCGGCGATCGCGACGGGGCGCGGGCCGCGGCGGAGGAGTACGCGCGGCGGTTCGGTGGCGGCGCGCGCGCCGATTCCGTGACGACCGCGGGCTTCGCGCTCGAGCTCGAGCATCATCTCCGGCCCGATGACGACTGGCTCGTCGCCGAGACCGCGTCACTCGCCGCGGAGATCGGCCTCCCCGTCGTCGTCACGAACGACGTTCATTACGCGCGGCGCGAGGGGCGCGAGCTCCACGACGTGCTGACGGCGATCCGGCACGGTCGCGCGCTCGACGAGCTTCGCG
>DASWSI010000034.1:0-2336 GCA_036402715.1 Candidatus Limnocylindrales bacterium | reverse complement strand
CCCTACCAAGGTTCCTGGCTGCGGCGCCGAGCCTGCGCGCGCGCGCAGCGACCTGCGGCGCGGCGACGAGGCCAACGGGCCCGCGCCTCTTATCCCCCGAGGGCCGGGCTCGCCACCGGATGCCGAACCGGCGCGGGATGGTCGCGGACCGGGGCGCCGAACCGGATCGCCGTGATCGTCCGAACCGCGGCGGACGACATGAACAGGATCGCGTAGACGGGGTAGCCGATCCCGGCGCCGAACGCGAGGATCCCCGACGCGGTGAGCTGCGCGCCAGCCGACGCCGTCGACGTCGCCGCGACGTACCGCGCCTGGTGGGCGATCGCGGCCGGCCCGGACGACAGCCGGAAGATCCGCTCGCTCGACGCGAGGCCCGCGGCCGCGTCACCGGATGCGCCCAGGACGGCGGCACCGACGAGGAGCAGCGCAGCGACCGGGTTGCCGGGGAATGAGAGCAGGCCGAGCGTCATCGCAACCGCGCGGATCGCATGCGCGCCGCGAAGCACCTGCGCCGCGGACCGGCGCTCGAGGGTCGAGCTCACGACCGTCGACGCGATGAGGGACGCCAGCGTCCCGAGTGCCGACAGCGCGACGGTGAAGCCGGGCGAGAGGCCGAGGACGACGATGGCGTAGATCGACAGCGGCGGCCCGATCCCGAACCCGAGCGCCCCGACCGTGCTGATCTTGACGAAGCGATCGAGCCCGGCCGGCCGCTCGGCGCGGACACGGCCGGCATCCGGGACCGTGACCCGGCCCGGGTGCGGGAGCCGAGCCAGCCCGACGAGCCCCACGATCGAGGCGAGGCCGGCGACGAGGAACGGGACGATGAACGGCGCGACGCCGGCGTGCGAGTCGTGAAGGATGAACGCCGTCGGCGTCAGGAGGGCCGCGCCGGCGATCGCACCGACCGCGCTCGTTCGGGGCGAGACGAAGCGTCGCTCGCTCTCGGGCAGCACGGCGTGATACCAGGCGAGGACGTTCGAGCCCGAGAGGCCGCCGATCAGCGCCGCGACGACGGACGCGACGACCACCGCGGCAAGCGCCTCGGGCTGCGTCAGCAGGCCCGTCGCCGCGAGGGCGACGATCGCCGCGAACCAGAAGCCGCGCGTGTCGCCGATGAGCGAGATGAGCAGCGTCACGCCGCGGAGGTTGCCGTCGGTTCGGCGAAGGACGCCTGGCATGAGGAGCTGGGTCAGGGATCCGATCCCCGGCAGGATCGCGACGATGAGCACCATCGCGGCCGGCGCTCCGAGCGCCAGCATGAGCGGCGTCGTGACCGCTCCGCCGGCCAGCGCGCCAATGGCTCCCTGGCTGAATCCCACCGCGTGGAAGGCGCGGAACCTGGGCCCCGCGAACCGTCGCCACTCGCCCAGCCCTGCGGCCATCCCGGATGTGCGACGCCGGCTGCCGGCGGTCAGGGAGGCACGAATCGGGGCGTGTGGGGTCATCGATCTCCGGGGGGTGACGGACCCTTGCATCGTCGATCCGGCGACCCGCGGCGAACATCACCCGCCCAGTCAGACTTGTCTCCCTCGATGGTCCCAGCAGCGGCGGTGCGGCCCGGCACCGAGGCTGTCGCCGCGCTGCAATGTGCCAACCGTTCGCGACGGCAGAGCGAGCGCGACGACGGCTGCGACGATCCCCGGATGGCGAGCCGCGCCCCTCGACCCGCACCCGCCGCGCCGGCGGATCACCCGGCCTTCGCTGTGCCTCCGACGGCAGACCTCGACCTCGTCCGCGAGGTCGCGGCGGGGTGTCGCGCCTGCGACCTTTGGGCGAACGCGACGCAGACCGTGTTCGGTGAGGGACGACCCCGGGCGTCGCTGATGCTCCTCGGCGAGCAGCCCGGCGACAAGGAGGACCTGGCTGGAGAGCCGTTCGTCGGGCCGGCCGGACAGATCCTCGACGACGCCCTCGAGCAGGCGGGAATCGACCGCGAGCGCGTGTTCGTCACGAACGTCGTCAAGCACTTCAAGTGGCGCCCGAGCGGCAAGCGGCGGCTCCACGAGCGCCCCAACCCTGCGGAGATCCGCGCCTGCCGGCCGTGGCTGGATCTGGAGCTCCAGCTCGTGCGCCCGGACGTCCTCGTGATGATGGGCGCGACCGCCGCCCAGGCGATCCTCGGCCCGGCTTTCCGCGTCTCGGAGGGTCACGGAGCGCTGCTGCCGCCGCTTGCCGAACCCGGGCCGCGGCTCCTCGCCACGTACCACCCGTCATCGATCCTGCGGTCGCGCTCGAGCGAGGACCGCGAGGCCGGGCTACGAATGCTCGTCGAGGACCTGACGGTCGCGCGGCAGGCGATCGCCGGCTGACCCCGGGGCCGCGCTGCCGCACGA
>DASWSI010000033.1:0-3449 GCA_036402715.1 Candidatus Limnocylindrales bacterium | reverse complement strand
CGCCCGACGCTTCGTGGTTGCACTCGGGGCCGGACTGCCGGCCGCCGGGGCGGTGCCGCGGGCCGTCCCTTCGTCGGGGTTCGGCGGGGCGGCATCTGGCACCGCGGGCGATGGGGATTCTTCAGAGCGCGAGCGTCGGCTCGACTTCGTCGCGGCCATCGGACTCCATTCGTTCCCCGGGCGCGGTGACGGCCGCCGGGCCGTCGGCCTCGGGCAGCATACGCGCCCGTCGGCCCATGACGAGTGCGGCCGGGACGGCGGCCGCCGTGAGTCCCGCGGCAACGAGGAAGATGCCGACCATGATCCGCGCGCCCTCGCCCGCGGCCCAGTTCTCGAGCGCCTCGACGACGAGGCCGTCGCGGAGCGAGCGGTCCCGGAGCTCCACGGGAATGAACTGCTTGTAGGCGTCGGGACTGGCGTACACCCGGTCGTACAGCCGCTCGATGGTCGTCGAGCCATAGGCCGTCAGCACCGCGAGCCCGATGGCCATCCCGATCATCCGGGCCACGGTCACCGTCGCCGAAGCGACGCCGAACGACCGCCGGCCGACCGCCTCGACCGCGGCGGTGGACCTCGGGGTCACCGTGAGCCCGAACCCGAGCCCGAACACCGCGAGCAGCACGGCCACCTGGGTGATCGACGTGCCGGGTTGCCACTGCGACATCCCGATGAGCGCGAAGAAGCTCGCCGCGAGGCCCACGAGCGTGACGAGCCGGAGCGACAGCACTCGGACGGCGAAACCGGACGCGAGGGCCCCGACGGCCGTCGCGCCCGCCAGCGACCCGAGGGCGAGGCGCTGGAGGTCCGCGCCGCCGTAGAGGACGCGGTCGACGAACACCGCCCCACCGATGATCGCGGTCGCGAAGGCGTAACCGGTCAGGAGGGAGACGACCGTCGCCGACGAGAAGACCCCGGACCGGAACAGGCGCGGATCGAGATACGGGTCGTCCTTCCGAAGCCCGAGCACGATCGTCAGGAGCGTGGCGACGACCGCAAGCGCGAGCAGCGCGGCCGTGAGAAGGGCCGGGTCGACCCCGAGGCCGCCCGACGATCCGACGCCGAGGAGCGTCACGCCGCCGAGCCCGGCCAGGAGCGCGACCGTGAAGACGAAGCCGCCCGGGATGTCGACGCGGCCGCGCCGCCTCGGCGTGTCCCAGCCGTGCGACGCGGCCCAGCCAAGGGCAAGCGCCACGATCCCGATCGGGACGTTGACGTAGAACACCCAGCGCCACGCCGGCCGCAGCGCATCGGCGATCGCCCCGCCGGCGATCCCGGCCCGCGCCAGGGCGACGTCGGCGTGGACGGAGTCGAGGATCGTGGCACCAAGGAACGGGCCGGCTGCCATTCCGAGGAACGTCAACGCACCCACGACCCCCAGCGCGCGAGGCCGCGCGTGGCCTTCGAACAGGTGCGAGGCCGCCGCGGTCGCGACCGGGACGAGGACGCCGCCACCGAGCGCCTGGACGAGCCGCGCGACGATGAGCTCGTCAAGGGTCTGCGAGCGACCCGCGAGCAGCGACCCGACGATGAACGCGGCCAACGCCGCGAGAAACAGCCGCCGAGCGCCCCACAGGTCGCTCAGCCGGCCGGCGAGCGGCATGACGACGATGTACACGAGGAGGTAGCCCTGGATGATCCAGGACGCCTTCCGCAGCTGCGTCCAGTCGGCGAGGTCGACGACGATCGCCGGCAGCGCGACCGCCGTGATCATCAGCTCGAGGCCGGCGAGGAACACGCCCGCGCCGAACACGGCGAGCAGGACGAGCGAGCTGCGTCGGCTCATCGCGGGAGTGTACCGGCGCGCCTCGCGTCGCTGGCGTCAGCCGGTCGGCGGGTCGAGGATCGCGAAGTTGGTCAGGAGCACGAGCGGCTTGCCGGCCGCGTCGAGCCCGAACCAGGACGGATACGCCCCGTCACCGAAACCGGACTCGAAGGCGACGACGTCGAGTCCCGCGCTGCCCGGAAGCGCGATCTCCGCGGTCGACTTCACGTCCGTCGGGCTCGGGAACATCGCGCTCTCGACGAGACCGGCGTAGGCCGTCGATGCGTCGGAATCCGTCGCCCCGAGGGCGTCGACGGCTTCGGCGCTCGTGAAGCAGCCGGTCCCGGAGTCGACGCTGTACCCGAAGATGGCGCCGTCGCCGCTGAGCTGCGAGACGTCCTGGCCCGGCGTCACCGCCATCTCCCACCGAACCGGATCGCCCGGACCGAACCGGACCATCGCGGCCGCGATTCGGTCGTCGAGCGGACCGAGGTCGATGTGGAGCGCGGTGACGTCGTAGCTCCCCGGCGCGACCTGCCGAACGAAGGCCGGCGCATCGACGAAGTAGACGTCGGCCGCGACGATCCGTCCCGTCGGCAGAGCGAGCACGCCGGCGCGAGTGGCGGTCAGCGCGCCGGCTTCGCCGCCCGCCGTCGCCTGTCCGAGCGTCGCGAACCGCGCGTACACCCCGGGCGCGTCGAGCGGCGGCGGCAACGCGTCGCTCGGTCCCGGGGACGAGCTCGAGGAGGGGCTCGGTGACGGTGACGCGATCGAGGTCGCTCGCGGTGCCGCCCGAAGCGCGCCGACGATGACGACCGCCCCGACGAGGAGCACGGCGACGAGCGCGCCGAGGAGGGACCGAGGAGTCACCCAGCGAGTCTACGGACCGGCCGAATACGTCGCGTATCGGCCGCGCATGCGGCCGGCGTCCGCGGCAGGCAGCGGCCGCCCGCCGCGACCACTGAGGTTGACATCGCACGCCGGCGGCTCGTAGCATCAACCGCCGTTGATATAAATTGTCATTGATGCAGCCGGAGGCCGCCCTGAGCCCCTCGCGCGCCCGGATCCGCTCCACCCTCGCCACGATCGTCGACCAGCCGGACGATCTGCGCGAGCTGCGCGTCGTCCACAAGGCGCTCGCGGACGTCAACCGGCTGAGGATCGTGCAGCGGCTCGCCCACGGCCACGCGAGCGTCCGCGACCTGATCGAGCACGTGGGCCTCTCCCAGCCGCTCGTCAGCTGGCACGTCGGGCGGTTGCGGGCGGCGGGGCTCGTGGAGACGCGCCGAAGCGGCCGCGAGACGCTCTGCCGGCTCCGGCCCGAGGCGTTCGAGGCCTTCGTCGCGCGCCAGCGGCAGGTGCTCGGCCTCGCCCCGACGGACGCGGCTGCATCGTGAGGAACCAGTCGTTCGTCGCCGCGTCGACGCGCGCGCGGATCCGCGGCTGGGCGATCCCGATCGCGCTCGCGTTCGGTCGCCTCGGCCTGACCCCGAACGCGCTGACGATCATCGGGTTCGCCGGGACGTGCGCCGCGGCCATCGCGGCGGGGATGCAGTCGTGGGTCGCGGCCGGCGTCCTTGTCATCGCCTTCGGGATCTTCGACCTGTTCGACGGCGCGCTTGCGCGCGCGACGGGCAAGGCATCGAAGTTCGGTGCGTTCCTCGACTCGACGTTCGACCGGACCGGC
>DASWSI010000032.1:0-6052 GCA_036402715.1 Candidatus Limnocylindrales bacterium | reverse complement strand
GTCAATGAAGAGCCGGCCGCTCGCGTGGACGATCGCGCCATCGGCGCCGAGGTACGCGGCGCGGAGCGCGTCGGCCCCGGTAAGGCTACTGATCACGACATCCGCGTCGCGGCTTGCCGTGGCGGGCGTATCCGCGATGCGACCCCGGCCGAGCGCCTCGGCACGGGACCGCGTCCGGTTCCAGACGCTCACGTCGAACCCGGCAGCATCGAGGCGGCCCGCGATCGCTGCGCCCATCTTTCCTGTGCCGAGCACGGCGACGCGCGTCCGAGCTCGGACCCCGGCGCCGCGGGCCACAGGGACATGAAGGTGACCGTTCATCGGTCCGCCGTGGAATTGCGCCTTGTCCATCTCGTTTCCTCGCTTTCCCGGTCAGGTCGCGGAATCAGCTCCTCGGCATCGCCTCGGGCGCCGGGCCACCGACGGCAACCTCGCCGCGCAGGATGAGCTCGATCTCGGCGAGGTCGTCCGGCGACAGCCGAACCTCCGCCGCAGGCACCGTCTGCCGAATCTGCTCCGGGCTGCGCGCGCCGACGATCGCGACGCCGACCGCCGGGTTGGCCAGCGTCCACGCGATCGCGAGTTGCGCGACGGTCATGGATCGAGTGGTCGCGAACGCGGTCAGGTCTCGCACGACGGCGAGGTTCTGCCGGAACGCGTCGCCCGTGAACACGTCGCTCTTCGAGCGCCAATCGTCCGGCGCGAATGTCGTTTGTGCGGTCATTCGGCCAGTGAGCAGGCCATGGGCGAGGGGTCCGTAAACGAGGACACCGATGCCGTGCTCGCGAGCGAACGGCAGGATGCTCGCCTCGATGTCCCGACGAAACAGGTGATACGGCGGCTGCAGCGTGTCGATCGGCCGAACCCGCTGGAACGCCGTCATCTGCCGGGTGTCGTAGTTCGAGACGCCGACGAACCGGACCTTGCCTTCGCGGACGAAGGTGTCGAGCGTCTCCGCGGTCGCCTCAATGGACGTCGCCGGATCGGGCCAGTGGACCTGGTAGATGTCGACGAAGTCCGTGCCGAGAGCGCGCAGGCTCGCCTCGAGGTCGTTGCGGAGCGCCGTTGCGCTGCTGTCGCGGACAGGTCCACCGGCATGCTCGCGGAGGCCGCCCTTCGTCGCGATGACGATCGACTCGCGGGCAGAGCGGATCTCCGGTCGAAGGGCCTCGCCGAGCAGCTGCTCGGCGGCGCCGAAGCCGTACGCGTGGGCGGTGTCGAACAGGCTGATCCCGAGGTCGACCGCCTCGCGAGCGGCGGCGATCGCTCCGTCACGGTCGACGCGACCCCAGTCGCCACCGGCGGACCAGTTGCCAAATGCGATCCGCGAGACCCGCGGCCCGCGATCGCCAAGCTGTGTGTACTGCATGACCTGTCCTCCTATGCCGCCGTGGCGGCGCTGCTCTTGGTTCCGAAGTCAAGCTCGGTAACGTCCGCGTCGATCCACAGCTGGCCCTCCGCCTTGGCAAGGGCAACCCGGTTGTGGCCATCGACGACCCAGTAGGCTCCCGCGGCCCGCACGAGCTCGACGGGCGGCAGGATCGCCTGATCGAGCGCCGCTGCCGTCAGGCGAGACCAGCGGAACCGCCAATCGGCGGGCTCGTGACCGTGGAGCGGACGGAAATCCAATCCTCGGGACGTCGCCATGGATGCGGTTCCGCGGATGCACTCGGTGGGGACGGTTCGCAGCCCGATCCATCGTCCGCCCGAGGGTGATCCGGGATGGACATCCGCCAGGCGCGGAAGGGATCGACCCCGGCCGTTCGGGAAGGCCGCAACGAGCGGTAAAGCAAGGAGCTCGAGCATGTCCGTGACTCCAGCGGCTGTATCTCGACCTGAAGATACTTCACGGCAAGACATGCTGTCAAGAGTCTCGACATCAAGATATAATCGGCGGCATGGATGAGATCGATCGGATCGTTGAGGAGTGGAACCGCGAGCGACCGGACCTCGACGTCTCGGCAACACACACCTTGCAGCGGATCACGCGGCTGTCCCTCCTCCAGGCCGCGAGCTTCGCGAGGGCCTTCGCGCCGTATGGCGTCTCGTTCGGCGAGTACCTCGTCCTCGCGGCGCTGCGCCGGGCAGGCCCGCCCTACCGCATGAATCCAACGGGGCTGTTCAACGCGATCATCCTCTCGTCCGGCGCGATGACCAATCGGCTGGACCGCCTGGAGGCGATGGGGCTCGTCGAGCGCGAGCCGGACCCCGACGACCGGCGCGGTCGGCTCGTTGCGCTGACCGACCGAGGTCGAGAGCTCGCCGACGCGGCGCAGCTTGCCCATCTCGAGAACGAGGAGCGGCTGCTCTCCGGCCTCGATGCGGATGAGCGCGAGCAGCTCGCGGGACTGCTTCGCAAGCTCCTGTTGTCGCCGCCCTTCCGTGAGCTCGATCCCGCCGCGGAGAGAAAAGGGACCGGGTCTCCGCGCGAGGCAGGTGGCCCAAACAATCGCAGCGTCAGGCGGTCGGCCCGCTCCGGCGCCTCACGCTCGACACGCCGCGGTTCCAGGCCCTAGGCGGCCGTCGTCCGCCACTCGTTCGGTCGACAGCACGACTGAGAGGACCGGCGGTCGTATCGCCGACGCAAGGCCGGCGATAACCGAGGCCCACGATCAGCGGCTTCGCCCGATCCGACCGAGGTGCGTGTCGCGGAACGAGCTCGGAAGCTTCAGGCCGTAACCCGCCATCCGGTCCATTCCGCTGTGCGCGACGAGGATGGCTCCGACCGCGGCGACGGGAACGCTTCCGACGGCGAGGCCGACACCCGCGACGGCCACGCCGGCCGCGAGGTCATGCGCGAGGTTGTAGACGATGGCTCCGACGCGCGGGCCGCGCAGGTACCCCGCCATCGAGGCGTCCGGCACGAGCAGCAGGAGCGGGAAGGCCCACCAGGGCAGGCCGAGGAACAGGAACCCGGCGAGTCCTGCGGCGAACACGGCGACCCCCTCTGCTCGTAGCCACGGTCGGATCCAGGTCTGGTCCACGCCTTCGCTCCGATCGTGTGCGGTCAGCTCTGGCCCTCCGGAGCCGGCGGCTCGACTCCGAATGACCGGCTGATGACGCCGGCAATCTCGTCCGCGACGTGCTCGTCGAGGGGTGCCCCCATGAGCGCGCGATAGATCATCGTTCCGTTGACGATGTCGAGAACGAGGTCCGGATCCGTTCCCGGCCGAAGCTCGCCGCGGGCAACCATCGCGCTCAGCTCGTCCCGGCGAATCGCGCGGAGTGGTGCGAACACGGCCGCACGAAAGCGATCGCCGAGCGCTCGATCACCGAGCAGGATCCGGGCCATCATCGGAAACGCGGCGTGGAACATCGGCTCGTTGACGAGCGCGAGGACCTGGCGCGCCGCGCCTCGGATCGCCGACCCGGCCGCGGCGTCGAACTCCTGGATCTCCTCGACCTGGTCCGCGCGTGCGCTCAGGGCGACCCGCAACGCGTCCACGATCAGGCTGTCGAGGCTCGGCCAACGGCGGTAGATCGTCGTCTTCGCGACGCCGGACTTCGCCGCGATCGCATCGATCGAGACGACGTCGACTCCACCATCGCGCAGCAGCTCGAGGGTCGCCCGGATGATCGACTCACCGGTCGACGCTCGTCGTGGGCGGCCTGGCTTGCGGCTGGTTGTCGCCGACGTCTCAGCGCCGGCGGCGGCGCGGTCTGTCATCGAGGGACCCGCCAACGTCGTTTTCGGCCCCCGCCATTGCGACGATAGTAGTTCGCGAGCCCGCCGCCCGGAGGCCGCAAGCGGAAGAATCAGGCGAACGCCGTGCCGGCCGGGCGAGCTGGCGGCGGAGTGTTGCGGCGCTAGCGGTGCCACGTCGCGGCGGGGCCCGGCCTCCCGAACCAGTACCCCTGGCCGAAGTCGACACCGAGCGCCACGAGTGCCGCGTTCTGCTGTTCGGTCTCGACGCCCTCGCCGATGATGTCGCAGTCCATCTGGCGCCCGAAGGCGACGAGGCCGGCCACCAGCGCGTGGATCGCCGGGTCGGTCTCGATCGCATGGACCCACTCGAGGTCCAGCTTGACGGACTGGGGCCGGAGCGCCTGGATGTGGCGGAGGCTGGCGTAGCCTGACCCAGCGTCATCGACGGAGATCTCGATGTCCGGACCGAGTGCGGCGATCGCCGATCGCACCTCGCCGTAGTCGCCGATCGGCTCGTACTCGGTGAGCTCGACGACGAGGCGGCGCCCTGACTGGGCGAGCAACGGTGCGAGCCGATCGCTGTCGAGCAATCTCGCGGGCGACACGTTCACGTGCAGCTTCGCCGACTCGGGAAGCCCCTCGGCGGACCGGATCGCCGCACCGAGTGTCGCCAGCTCCAGCTCCGGCCCGAGCGCTGCGCGTCGTGCCTCCTGGAAACGAACGTCCGGCCGGACCCCGTCGTCGAACCTTGTGAGCGCCTCGAAGCCGACGATCTGCCGATTGTCGAGGCGAACGATGGGCTGGAAGTGCGGCTGGAAGGCGCGCTCGGAGATGATCCGCTCGATCTGGCGGCGAAGGACGACCTCGGCGGAACCCAGATCGGCGATCGGGGCGATGAAGCCGCCCATCAGCTCCGCGACCTCCGCGAGGTCCGTGAGCCGGTTGAGGATCCGCTCCGCCATGGGACCGTCGGCTCGATCCGCGACGGCGAGGAGCCCGATCCCACCACTCGCCACTTCGAAGGGGAAGTACGCGACGGCGTGGCCTGGCCGCTTGGCGAGCGCCTGAACCCAGTAGCCCTCAGCGGCGCGTGCGCCGAGGCGGCTGCTTCTCGCGGCGTCCACGATCGAGCCCGGCGGGTAGAGCTCCGCGAGCTCCCCGTGGGCGGCATAGGACCCGTAGCGGCCCGCCCGCGGTTGAAGCAGCGCGATCGCATCGACGCCGATGAGGGCACCGAGCTCGGCGATCGCGCGCGCGGCGGTCTGGGCGGGCGTTCCCTCCCGTGGCAGGCGGCGGAGGAGAGCCGAAACGGAGCGCCGGATCTCGAGACTCCGGCGGACGGTCTGCTGCCATGAATCCGAGACGCGGATGTGCGCCCGAACGCGTGCAACGAGCTCTTTCGTCGACACGGGCTTGACGAGATAGTCGTCCGCGCCGAGGTCAAGACCGCGGACCCGATCCGCCTCCTCCGCCGCACCCGTCACCATGATCACGGGCAGGCGAGCGGTCGCGTCCACCGAGCGGAGACCGCGGATGACACCGAGTCCATCGAGGCGCGGCATGCTCGAGTCGAGGACGACGAGCGAGACCTCGGTGGTACTCAGCTTCGCGAGCGCATCGACGCCGTCGACGGCCTCGATCACGTCGTAACCGGCCGCCGAGAGCACCGTCCGAAACAGCGCCCTAATGCCCGAATCGTCGTCGGCGATGAGGACGACCGGCCGGTCGCCGGCAAGGCCAGCGTCGCTCATGACCCGGGCTGGCGAGCACCAGCGGTGGCGGGTGGACTGATGAATTCGTGGGCAGCCCGGCGCTCACGGACGTGTTTGGCTCGATGGCTGCGACGTTCCGACATGCACCCCGGCTCCCGAAGGTCGACTCGTCCAGCATAAGTCAACTCTTGCTGTTCCGCTACCACTCGTAGCGCAACTGAACCACACTTCCGCTGGAGGCGCCGCGAGCGTCGTGCCGGCGGAACCGGGAATCGCCGCCGCCGGGCGCGGTCAGACCGCCTCGGCCCACGCTCCAGCCGACGCAAACCGGTCGAGGACCGCCGTCAGGTCGCCGAGCCGGAACGGCTTCGGCAGGAACGCGTCGCCGCCTGCCGTGATCGCCGCGTCGCGGTCCGACTTCAGAACGCTTGCGCTCATGATCAGGACCTTCGGACGGGCATTACCGCGCGCCGCGGCGAGCTCGCGCGCGAGGTCGAGCCCGTTTCCGTCCGGCAGGCGGACGTCGAGAATGATCACGTCGAAGTCCGCGTCGCGGAGCGCCTGGCGGGCGGCGGCCAGATTGACCGACTCGGTCAAGTCGACGGCGTACGCCTGTTCCCTGGCCCGCGAGAACACGGCGCGGAGAAGCGCTCGGTTCACCGGCTCGTCCTCGACCACCAGGACTCGCATCCTG
>DASWSI010000031.1:0-3345 GCA_036402715.1 Candidatus Limnocylindrales bacterium | reverse complement strand
CTGCAGGTCTACTTCCACCGAACCGTCCGGGCGATCGACCTCGACCTCGCCGAGGTGTTCGCGCCGTCGATCCGCGCGATCTTCGGGGACGGGTCGCCGGCCGAGCGGCTGTCGGCCTACGCCGATCTCGACGAGTACGCGCTGCTCCACCAGGCCGCGCTCTGGGTTCGCGGCGAGCATCTCGCCGAAGCCGGCGCGGCGCGGCCCGGCGACGGACGGGTCACGGCGGACATCGCCGACGGCTGGCGGGCGATCCTGCTCCGGCGTCCGCGGTGGCGCTCCGAGGCGGAGATTCGCACCGAGTACGAGGACGGCGCGTACCCCGCGTCGCGGGTCGAGAGCCTGGGCGCCGCGGCCGCCGGCCGCGTCGCGATCGATCTCGCCGTCGTCGACGCGCGCCCCGCCGACGCAACCGCGACGGACACGCTCCTCGCGATCGAGGCCCGCGACGGGACGACGTCGATGCGCCTCAGCGACGCGCTCGCGCGGTTGCCGGCGTTCGCGCTGATCGGCCGCCGCTACCGGCGAATCTGACGCCGACGCGGCGGGCGCGCGGCGTGCGACACGTGCGGCTATGGCGTTGGCGACGTGACCTCGTCCGCGCTACGGGGCGGCGGTTCCGGTCGCGGCGGCAGGACGAGAAACGGATCGATCCTCGCCGTCTCGTTCGCCGGCAGCCTGAGTCGCTTCGCCGCGCTCGGCTTGAGCGCGAAGACCGCAGTCTCGTCCGGGCTGAACAGGCCGTAGTGGAGATGGCAGCCGGACGCGTGCCCGGTCGCGCCCTCGAAGCCGATGAGCTGCCCGGCGCGAACCCGGTCGCCGCGCTTCACCGCCAGGCTGGCGAAGTGCGCGTACAGGCTTCGGTAGCCGTTTCCGTCGTCGACGACGAGGGCGAGCGGGAGGATCGTCCAGGCGTTCTTTCGGTCGAGGTTGGCCTTGTACGCCGCCAGGTCGCCCTGCCAGCCCATGAAGTCGTCGAAGCGCCGGCCGGCGGCGAGAACGATGCCGTCGTGCGCCGCCACGATTCGATCCCCGCACATCGTCGCGAGATCGATGCCGTCGTGGAACGGCTGCCCGTCGACGACCGCGGAGCCCCACGGGCTGAGGCCGTACGGCTGGGTGAGGCGGCCGCGGATCAGCGGCCACTCGTAGCCGGTCAGCAGGTTTGCCGGCGTCGGCCGCCGATGCTTCGCCTCGGCGGGGCTCCCACCCGCGCCGCCGCGTCCGTTCGCCGCAGCGCCGAGCGGCACGCCGAGCGCGGCACGAACCGCGTTCGGAGCACCGGCGATCGGCGTCGCAAGGAGCTGGGGCGAGAACGGGCCGAGGCCGAGGGCGAACGCGAACAGCATGCCGAGGACCGCGGCCCTGCCGTGACGGGAGCGAGGCACGGGCGAATGTGTAGCAGACTGGCAATACCGCGCGCACGGCGATCCAGCGCGTTCGCGCGCTTCGCGGCCGTGCTGTCGCGCGAGCGACGAGGAGCAGTCACCTGACGCAGGATCACCGGGCCGCCGTCGTCTTCGATCTCGGTGGCGTGCTCATCGACTGGAACCCGCGATACCTGTACCGCACGCTGTTCGACGACGAGGCGCAGATGGAGGCGTTCCTCGCCGACGTGACGACGCCCGAGTGGAACGGGCGGCAGGACGCCGGCCGGCCGTGGGCGGAGGCGATCGAGGAGCTGGCCCTCCGTCACCCCGACCGGCGCGAGCTGATCGCGGCGTACTGGGAGCGGTGGCCGGAGACGCTCGGCGGCGCGATCGAGGAGACCGTCGAGATCCTCCGCGAGCTCAAGGACGCCGGCGTCCCGGTGTACGCGCTCAGCAACTGGTCCGCGGAGACGTTCCCGCTCGCCCGACCGCGCTTCCCGTTCCTCGAGTGGTTCGACGGCATCGTCATCTCCGGCGAGGTCGCGATGGCGAAGCCGGACCCGCGGATCTTCGCGCACCTTCTCTCCCGGTTCGGGCTCGTCGCTGCGGCGACGGTGTTCGTGGACGACTCGGCCGTGAACGTCGCGGCAGCACGGGCCGCCGGCCTCGTCGCCATTCAGTTCACCGGGGCCGAGGAGCTGCGACGGGAGCTCGAGCGGGAGCGGTTGCTCTAGGGTCCGGGGACGCGGTTCGACGGGTCCCGCGGCCGGTCGCCGTCGGTTGCTCTCTGTGCGCGCTCGCTACGCGGCGACTCCCCCGGGGAGCAGCCCGACCGCGACGAGGTCCTCGACGAGCCCGTCGAGCGCGCGAGCGTCACCCGCGGCCGCGAACCCCTGGACGATGACGCGGGCAAGCCCGAGCGACTCGTATTCGCGGAGTCGCCGCCGTCGCTCAGAGCCGGCCGGTGCATCGGCCGCGCCCCAGATATGCACGGACACCCGCAACGACGACGGTTCGCGCTCGACCTCGCGGCAGCGCTCGGCGATGACCGGCAACGCCGCTTCCACGTCACGGGGCGCCAGCGCGTCGAGGTTGAGCTCGTCGCCGAACCGCGCCGCGAGCCGCCACGTCACCTTCGGCCCGTTGCCGCCGATGAGGATCGGCAGGCGCGGCGTCTGGAGACCCTTCGGCTCGTGGATGGCGTCACGGACGTGCGCGTGCGCGCCCTCGTACGAAGCTCGCCCCGGCGCAAGCATCCGGGTGATGATCTCGAGGTGGTCGGCGAGGATCGCCAGCCGCTCGGGCGCATCGGGAAAGCCGTAGCCGTAGGCGAGCCACTCGTCCTGCTTCCAGCCCGCCCCGATCCCGAGCTCCGCCCGGCCGCCGCTCACGACGTCGAGCGTCGAGATCATCTTCGCGGTGAGGGCTGCGTTCCGGTATGCGGCTGCGAGCACGAGATGCCCCAGGCGTGCCCGCGACGTCGCCATCGCCAGCGCGGACAGCTCGACGAACGGCTCGAAGATCGGAGCGTCGACAAGCGGCGGATCGACCTGGAAATGGTCGTACAGCCAGAGCGATTCGAACCCGACGGACTCCGCCCACTGCGCGACCGCGACCGTCCGCTGCCACGCCTCGCGGGGCTCGATCCCCACGTACTCGCGATCGCAGCCCTGCGGCAGCGTCAGCCCGACCTTCACGGCTCGAGGTCCCGATACGTCTCCGTGACGAGCGTCCGCACTCGTGCGATCAACTCGTCGGTGAACGGCCGCGCGTCCGCGACCGTGTACCACAGCCCGGCCTCGCGAACGTACGGCCCGAGCGTCCGCATCGCCTCGGCGGCGTCGTCCCACGTGACGCCCATCGCCTCCGGCCTGATGTCGACACCGGCGCGCCGGATCGCCGCGACCATCCGGTCCGGCTCGTTGTCCTGGAGCACGGACGCCGCGACGATCCCGAGGCCCACCGGCTGGCCGTG
>DASWSI010000030.1:0-9847 GCA_036402715.1 Candidatus Limnocylindrales bacterium | reverse complement strand
CCGCTCGCGACGCGGATGGTCCCGTCGTCGCCGAGGGGCAGGTTTCCGCCGCGCGAGCGCGCCAGCCCGGCTGAGGCAGATCAGGCCGGGGAGGCAGCCGAGTAGCGGTCGACGACCCGCTGCGCGAGCTGCAGCATGCGGGCGCGGATCTCCGGCGGTTCGAGCACTTCGAGATCGGAGCCAACGGCGAGCAGCTGGCCCGGGACCTCCGGCGGCCAGTCGAGCCGGAGCCGCATCCGGAGCCAGCCGTCCGGGTCGGCGTCCGTGTCGGCTGGTCGCTCCGCGGCTTCGACCGCGCGATCACCGACGGCGACCGCGAGGCGCTCGAGCCGGTCCGGCCGGATCCGGATCGTCACGTCGATGCGCGGAGCGTCGCGTTCGTAGGCGGCGCTCGACTCCGCCCACCAGGCCGCCAGGTCGAAGTCCGCCGGTCGTTCGAACCGCTCGGTGCCGACCGCCGCGAACGCGACGCGGGATACGCGGTACGTCCTGATCTGTCCCTCGGTCGCGCCGATGACGTACCAGACACCGGCCTTGAGGACGAGCCCGAGGGGATCGACGTCGCGCTCAACGACGCGATCGCCGCGCTCGTACCCGATATGAAGGCGCCGCCCCTCCCAGACCGCCTCGGAAAGCGTCGCGAGGTGGGGGACGGACTCGTTCGGATGGAACCAGCCGGCGGCGTCGAGATGGAAACGCTCGACGAGGCGTGACGCGCGGGCACGGAGCTCCGGCGGCAGGGCGGCGAGGACCTTGAGCCGCGCGGCTGCGACGACCGTCCCAAGCCCGAGCTCCGCCGCGGGACCCGGCAGGCCGGACAGGAACAGCGCCTCGGCCTCCTCGCCGGTCATCCCCGTCAGCCTCGTGCGATAGCCGTCGACGAGCCGAACGCCACCGCGAGGCCCGCGGTCGGCGTAGATCGGGACGCCGGCCTCGCTCAGGGCCTCCACGTCGCGGTGGATCGTCCGGACCGACACCTCGAGCGAGCGGGCGAGCTCCGCGGCGGTCATGCCGCCCCGGGTCTGGAGGAGGAGCAGCAGGTTGACGAGGCGGCTGGCACGCATGGCGACGCCAGCCTACCCGAATAGATGACATCCGGCGTCATGAACGCCGGACGCGGGGCCGCTCCGGTCCCGCCCGGCGCGGCTCCGCCGGTGCTGCCGCCTTGGTCGCCCGGGGCCCCCGCCGGCCGTCGCGGCCGCGAACGGGCTACTCGATCGAGATGATCCGGTACCGGACGTCGCCGCCGGGCGTGTGGATCAGCGCCTCATCGCCCGCGGACTTTCCCAGGAGCGCCCTGGCGACCGGAGACGCGATCGAGATCCGGCCGGCTGCGGCGTTCGACTCGGTCGTGCCGACGAGGGTCAGCTGCGCCTCCTCGCCGAGGACATCGACGGTGACCTTCGAGCCGAGCGACACGACGCTCGAATCGGCCGGCGCGTCGACGACCACGACGACCCGGAGCTGCGCCTCGATCGCCTGGATCCGGCCTTCGAGGAACCCCTGCTCCTCCCGGGCGGCGGCGTAGTCGGAGTTCTCCTTGAGGTCGCCGAGCTCCTTCGCCGAGCGGATTCGACCGACGACGCCGGGGCGGCGCGCCACGAGCTCGGCGTGCTCGGCTTCGAGCTTGGCGAGGCCATGGGTGGAGATGTAGATGGGATCGGCAGCGCGCTTCTCGCCCGCCGGCCGCTTCGTCGCCGATGCCACGCGCGGCGCGCGCTCGGCCGCAGGCTTCGCGGTTCGCCGAACCGTGCCGGAGCTCTTCGGGACTGCCCGCGCGCCGTCGGCGTCGCCGGGCGGGACGTTGACGACGCGCGTCGGGACGTCCGGGATGGCGGGCTCCTCGGGGATCACGGAGTGCGTGATCCCGTGCCGCTTCGGCTGGCCGTCGCTCGACCGCAGATTCGCGAACGGCAGCGCCACGCGCGGATCATGGAGCGCCGCGACTTCGGCGGCGGGCACCTGATCGGCGAACGCGGCCAGGAGCCCGTCTTCGTACTCCTCGGTCGCCGGGGTCTCCGCCCACCAGATCCGGAGGCCGTCCGCGTTGAGCGCCTTGAGCCAGTGCGCCGCGGCGTGCGGCCGGCGGTCGCCGAGGACGTGCTGTTCGAGCGCGGCAACCCGACCCGCGACGGACCCCGCGGTCGCCCCGATGTACAGGACCGTCGAGCTCGGTAGCCAGAACGACGCGAGCCGTGCGGCGAGCTGCTTCGGCGTGGGTTCCTGGCCGTCGAGTCGGAGGGCCGGGACGCGCTCGATCCACTTCGCGATCCGGGTCATGTCGAGCGGCGCGCTGGCGCGCGGCGCGGGCAGCTCGATGACGTACACGCCGGCCGCCGCGGCGCGCAGTGGCCGGCCGAGGATCGCCGGCCCGTCCGGCCGAAGCCCGACGGCGCGAAAGAGCTCTGCCGCACCGGCGACCTGCTGCGTCACGAGGCTCCCCGGGCCACGGCGAGATCCGACGTCGAGCCCCGGCCGCGTAGCGCCACGTCGCCGGTCGCGGCCTCGACGGGCTCCGTCAGAACCGCGGTCAACCGATCGAGCTCCGCTGCGGTGAGGCCGTGGCGCTCGAGGAGCGCCCTCGCGCCGCCGTGCTTTCGCTCGAGGTGCTCGAGCGCCGTCTGCATGTACTCCGGCCGGCAGTCGAGCGACACCGGGCCGCTCCGCCAGTCCGTCATGGCGGACGCGCTCGACTCGTCCGCGTAGCTGTCGACCGACAGCGCGTAGTCGGCGGCAACGACGTCCGCGGGCACGCCGACCGCGGACAGCAGGATCGCGATCGTCACGCCCGTTCGGTCGATTCCGGCGGCGCAGCCGATGACTGCCGGAACGCCGTCCGGCTCGAGGATCGCCCGCGCGATCGCGGCGAGCTGCGCGGCCCGGTTGTCGAGCATGTGCCGATACGTCGCGGCCATGCCGCCGTCGACGACCTCGTTGTTCAGCAGCGGCACGCTGCGATAGCGGACGCGGGTGGACGCCGCGAAGACGCTCGGCCAGTCCGCAAGCTCGTGCGGCCACCGAAGGTCGATGACCTGCCGCAGCCCGAGGTCGATGAGCATCTGCTGCGACGCGTCCGGGAGCTGGTCAAGCGCATCCGTCCGAAGGAGCGTTCGCCATCGCGTTCGGCGACCGTCTGCCGCCGGGTAGCCGCCGACGTCGCGGAGGTTTCGGGTGCCGGGAATTCGGAGGCGGCGCTCGGGCGGCGCGGCGCGGCGGGAGGTCGTCACTGCTTCGAGGCTACAGGACGACGGCCGACCTTGCCGTCCGTGGCCGTCGCGCCACTCCGCGACAGGTGACGAATGTCCATCCGCGTTGCTGACGAACGGCAGGTGGCCGCCCGAAACGGCGTGGCTACCGTGGTGACACGCGAACGGACCGCCGGACAACGAGACCTTCGTCCGGCGGCGCGTCGACCCCTCGGCGGGATGCCGGGCGGCGGCGGAGCCGGCATCAGTGCCGTAGCGGCGGTCCATCGCGCTTCCCCTTCATTCGGGTCTCTCGTCGCGTCCGCGTACACTGCCCGCGACACCGAGGATCGGTGGAGAGCTGGAGGATCGGGCGGTATGGCGAAGCACTCGAAGCGCGAACGCGAGCGGCGGACAGAAGAGTCGGAGCGGGTGCGCCAGGTCGAGGGCGCATGGCTCGGAAGCCTTCCACCGGCGGCCGCCAAGGCGTTCACCGCTTCGGTCGAGGCGGCTCGCAGCCGACCGCCCGAGGAGCCCCGACCCGACATGGCACCCGGCACGCTGCCGCGGCCGCCGCGACCCGGCCACGAGCCGAAGCCACCGAAGGAAGAAAAGGGCCGTCGCCCGAGCCGCGACTGACCGTCCGCCGCGCCGGGCCTGAGGGCGCCGGCGCGCCGAGCCAGCCGGCCCGCGATCGCCGCGGCCCGCCCGACCGCGATCGCCCGGCACCGAAGCCGGCACCCTACGACCGCTGCGTCCCCTCGCTGCCCCGGTCGCGAAGGAATCGCTCGATGTCCGAGATGAGCTCGTCGCCCGACGGCAGGCGCTCCTCGTCCGCCATCGCCTCGAGCCGCGCGACGTAGGACTTCGTCGTGTCGTCCGCGGAGGTGGCGAGATCGAGGCGCGTCCGCATCGCGTGAGCTTCCTCCTCGAGCTCGCGAGTCGGGATCTCGACGTCGATATGTCTGCCGAGTGCCCGAAGCAGCTCGCGCGCCGCCGCGGGGTACGGCCCCGAGACGTAGTGGGGGACCTGGGCGTAGTAGCCGACGGCCTTCGTGCCCGCGGCCGCGACCGTCATCTCGAGGACGGAGAGGCACGCCGCCGGAACGCGGAGCAGTCCCTCCGGGCCGCGCTCGACGCCGCCCATCAGCAGCCCCTCGGCTGACGCGGTGCCGATGATCGGGATGGGCCGCGTGTGCGGCACCGCGGCCGGAATCGCCCCGAGGCTGACCCACGCGACGACGCCGAGCCGCTCGACGATCTCGAGGGCGGCGCCCGCGAACTCGTGCCACCGAAAGTCCGGCTCCGCGCCCGCGAGGACGAACAGATCGCGGCTCGCGACAGGGACGTGGCGCAGCGTGATCTCCGGCCATGTCAGCTCGGCCAGCCGTCCGTCCTGGATCTCGAGCGTCGGTCGGCGCGAGCGGTAGTCGAACAGCGCGTCACCCTCGAACGTGGCGACCACCGGTCCGTTCCGGGCGAGGTGCGTGGCCGCGGTCGTCGAGGCGCTCCCCGCGTCGATCCAGCCGTCGAACGCGGCCACGATCGTCGGCGCGGTGAGGTTTGGCGGCACGGTCAGGCGGTAGAGGGCCACGGGCGAAGGATATGACCACCACACGGACGTGGCGGTCGCGTCCCCCGAACCGGCTATGCTCGCTGCGATGGGGGACCTCCTCGAGAGCTTCATGGACGAGCTGCGCCGTCGGCAGCGCGCAGCGAGCGGGCAGCCGCCGCACGAGCCGCGGTACGTGGGCGGCGACGGCGCCGACGACCCGCTCAACGCCGCGGATCGCGGTCCTCGGGGCCCGCGCGGAATGGGCTCGCGAGGGGGCGGCGGACGCGGCGGTGGCGGCCGGTCGGCCGGCGGTCCGCGCGACGGCGCGCGTCCATCCGGTCTCCGGAAATACGCCGTCGTCTGGATCGCGCTTCTCGTCCTCCTGGCGATCCTCTTCTTCGGCCGAGGCCTCGTCGATCTCTGGACGGACATCCTCTGGTACCGCAGCGTCGGCTACGAGCAGGTGCTGCTGACGCGCCTCGGTGCCCAGCTCGGACTGTTCGTTCTCGGTGGGCTTCTCGCGCTCGTCGCGCTCCTCGGGAACCTCTGGCTCGCGGGGCGACTGGCGATTCCGCCGTCGGCCGGATCCGGTGGCGCGATCCGCGGCATCGTCGACCGGCTCACGGAGGCGGCGCGGACGGCGTCCGAGCAGGGCGGCGCGTCGCCGTGGTCGAACGGGCCGCGCTATCAGCGACCCGTGGGCGGGGACGCGGAGGTTGCGGAGCTGCCCGATCTCGTTCCCGTCGGCCGCTGGATCCTCGGCGGGTTCGCCGTCCTCGCCGTCCTCGGCGCCGCGGGTGCGATCTCCGGCGCATGGGAGACGATCCTCCTCTGGCAGAACCGGGTCCCGTTCGCCGGCGCGGGCGCTGCCGTGACGGACCCGATCTTCCACCGCGACATCGGCTTCTTCATGTTCGAGCTGCCGTTCCTGCGGCTCGTTCAGTCGTTCATCGTCGGCCTTCTGATCACGACGCTGATCGTCGTCATCGGGCGCTACTTCCTGGCGGCGATGGCCCGCGGGCTCGACCTCTCGAGGAGCGTTCGCCTCCACGTCGCGATCCTCGGCGGCCTGCTGCTCATCGCCATGGCGTTCGGCTACCAGCTCGACAAGCTGGAGCTCGCGTACAGCGGCCGCGGGATCGGCGGCGGCGTCGGCTACACGGATGCCAACGCGCAGTTCTTCGCCTACGACCTCCTGACGATCGTGTCGGCGCTGGCCGGCGTGATCCTCGTCATCACCGCGCTGACGCGCCGGGTCGGGCTCCTCGTCGCGACCGCCGCGGTCTGGATCTTCGCCTCGATCATCATCGGCCGGGTCTACCCCGAGGCGATCCAGCGCCTCGTCGTCGACCCGAACCAGTACGCCAAGGAATCGCCGTACATCGCAAACAACATCGCGATGACGAGGCTGGCCTTCGGCTTTGCGGACGGCGGCGGCAATCCCGTCTGGGACGCCTCGCGCCGCTACGAGGGTGTCACGCCGCTCACGCAGGCGGCGATCGAGAAGGAGAAGACGACCTTCGACAACGCCCGGCTGTGGGACTACCGGCCGCTCGGCAACACGCTTGGGCAGCTCCAGACGATCCGCCGCTACTACGAGTTCTTCGACGTCGACACGGATCGGTACCAGATCGCGAACGCCGAGCGGCAGGTGATGCTGTCCGCGCGCGAGCTCGACCTCGGCGGCAACCCGAACGCGACGGGGTTCGTGAACAAGCGGGTCATCTTCACCCACGGCATCGGCGTCGCGATGGTCCCGGTCAACGAGGTGACGCCAGAGGGGCAGCCGGAGCTCTTCATCCGGAACCTCCCGCCGGCTTCGACGAGCGGCGCGCCGACGGTGACGGAGCCGCGGATCTACTTCGGGGAGCGACCGAGCGACTATGTCGTCGTCGGGGCGAAGCAGGCGGAGTTCGACTATCCGCGCGGCGACGCGAATCCCGGCGCCACGGACACCGGCGGCGTCGAGACACGCTGGAGTGGAACGAACGGGATCAAGCTCGATTCCGCGATCACGCGATTCCTCTTCGCCTTCCGCTTCGGTGACCTCGACCTCCTGATCTCGGACCAGGTCACGCCGAACAGCCAGCTCCTCTTCCACCGAACGCTGAGCGACCGCGTCCCCCGGATCGCGCCGTTTCTGCGCTACGACAAGGACCCGTACGTCGTCGTCAACGGCGCCGGACGGCTCGTCTACATCTGGGACGCGTACACGATCACCGACCGCTTCCCGCACGCGAACGATTTCTCGCCGAGCGATCTCGGCGATACGACCGGCCTCGCCGGCTCGCCGTTCAATTACATCCGCAACAGCGTCAAGGTCACCGTCGATGCCTACGACGGCACGGTCAACTACTACGTCGCCGATCCGGCGGATCCGCTGATCCGTGCCTGGCAGGGCGTCTTCCCGACGATGTTCAAGCCGATGTCGGCGATGCCGCCGGACCTCGCCGCGCACATCCGCGTCCCGGAGGAAGGCTTCAACGTCCAGACGCAGATGTACGGCCGCTACCACGTCACGGATCCGCTGACGTTCTTCCAGAACGACGATCTCTGGACGGTCCCCGAGTCGAAGGCGACCGAGCAGACCCTTCCGTCGCAGGCGTACTACGTGATCATGCGAATGCCGGGCGAGGCGAAGCCGGAGTTCCTGCTGCTCCAGCCGATGGTCCCGACGAACCGGCCGAACATGATCGCCTGGGTCGCCGCCCGGAACGACGCACCGAACTACGGCAAGGTCGTGGCGTACCGCTTCCCGACGGACACGACGGTCTTCGGGCCGGCGCAGATCGAGGCGCGGATCGACCAGGACCCTGTCATCAGCGCGCAGTTCACGCTGTGGAGCCAGTCCGGGAGCAGCGTCATCCGCGGCAACCTCATCGTCGTGCCCGTCGGCGACTCGCTGCTCTACCTGCAGCCGGTCTATCTCCAATCAACCGCGAGCAAGTTCCCCGAGTTCCAGCGAATCATCGTCGCGTCGGCGACGAAGGTCGTCTGGGCGCCGACGTTGAGCGAGTCGCTGCGACTCCTCCTCCAGGCGCAGGGATCGCCGACGCCGTCACCGACACCCACGCCGCCGCCCGGCTCGTCGCCCCCGCCGACATCGTCGCCGGGCGTCACGCCGGCTCCGACACCCGGTGGCGGCTCGGCACTGCCGGGCGACGTTCCGGGGCTGATCGGCTACGCGAACACCCATTTCGATCTTGCGCAGCAGGCCCTGCGGAACGGCGACTTCGCCCGCTACGGGCAGGAGATCGCGCTCGTCAAGCAGGCGCTCCAGCGACTCGATCAGCTCAGCGGCGCGGGCGCCTCACCGTCCGCCGCGCCCTGATTCCGGGCTCGTCGCGCGAGTACGCTAGCGGTGAGCAACTGCTCGCCGCTGCGTGTCAGAGGGCCCTGCATGCGTCGACGCGGCACCGTGCCGTCCTGACGTGACCGATCACGCCGTTCGAAGCGTTCGACCAGCTCGGCGGAGGCCCATTCCCCGACGTCTCGTTGCCCTCGCGCTGCTATGGGTCATCGCGCTCGTCTCCGGTGTCATCACGGTCGTCGTCGTCACGCACGGCGCGAACGGCGGGGGCGCGACGGGGTCGAGCCCGGGTCTGGGTGCCGCGGCCGGAGGTGGCCTCGCGAGCGGCGGTTCATCGGCCCCCGGGACCGCCGCCGCGCCGGTCTCGGCGCCGCCGTCAGGACCCGTCGTCGCGTCGGCCCCTCCCGGCGACTCCGGGCCTGCGATTCCGGTGACTGCCGTCCGCGACGAGTGCCGCGGGGGAGCGCCCGGGGTCCGGGCAGACGCGCTGCTCGCGAACCAGTACACGATCGGCACTCACCCGGCCGTCACGCTGCCCGTCGACCTCGCCTGGAACGAGAACCCGCTCCACAGCCGAAACTGGCAGTACGGCTACCAGACGCTGCGGTTCGTCCTCGACCTGCTCTCGGCGGGCCGACAACCCGGCGGCGAGCGGTATCTCGAGCGGGCGCAGGTCCTGCTCCGCGACTGGATCCACGACAACCCACCCGGGGCGGGCCGGTCGCCATTCTCGTGGAACGACCATGCGACCGCCTGGCGCGCGGAGGTCCTCGTCTGCGCCGCGGAGGTGTTGCCGCGCGCCTCGTGGCTCGACGACGCGCTGGCCGTTCACGCGGCGAAGCTCGCCTCGCCGGCGTTCTACCGCGGCGAGGGAAACCACGCCCTCAACCAGAACGTGGCGCTGCTCGACATCGGCTGCCGCCTCGGGCGGCCGGACTGGATGGAGCTCGCCCGCCGCCGCCTCGCCAGGCTCGTCGTCGACAGCGTCGACGTCCAGGGCGCGACGAACGAGCAGGCGGTCTTCTACGAGTACTACAACTGGCGCAACTACGAGCGGGCGCGGCGACGGCTCATCGACTGCGGCGTGACCCCGCCGCCGGAGCTCGCGCGGATCGACCGGATGCCGGACTTCCTCGCCAACGCGACGCTGCCGAACGGCGAATACGTGATGCTCGGCGATACCGGGCGGACCGCGGCCACGGCGATCCCGGGCACCACCGCCGAGTTCGCCGCGACCGCCGGCGCGCGCGGGCCGCGGCCGGCGGGCGTCTTCGCGAAGTACGCGGCCGGGTACATCTTTGGCCGCACGGGCTGGGGCGTGACGCGGCCGTTCGCCGACGAGTCGGCCTATTCGGTCCGCTTCGGGCGCGGCCTGCAGTGGCACGGCCACGCCGACGGGGGGTCCGTCACCCTCTACGGCGCGCGGTCGCGGCTCCTCGAGGATCCCGGGATCTTCACCCTGAACTTCGACCAGTGGCGGGCATTCGCGGTCGGCCGGAGCGCGCACAACGTCGTGACGGTGGATGGCCGGACCTTCGATCCCAGCCGCCCGACGACGCTCCTCCGCTCATCGACGGGCCCGACGGGGGACGAGGTGGTCGTCCGGACTGCCGGCTACGCGGGCGTCGACGCGACGCGGCGCGTCATCTTCTCGCGCGGACTCGGGTATCTCGTCGTCGAGGATCGGCTCCGTGCCG
The DNA here is from genome assembly GCA_036402715.1 of Candidatus Limnocylindrales bacterium. GTDB lineage: Bacteria > Chloroflexota > Limnocylindria > Limnocylindrales > CSP1-4 > JACDAV01. Next base: position 100 of record DASWSI010000030.1, on the reverse strand, counting down.
CGTCGGTGATCTCGACGCGTCAGCTCTGGCACCTCGGCGAGGACGCGCATCCATCGATCGACGGGATGTCCGTCGGATCGGCGAGCGCGGGGCCGCACGT
>DASWSI010000029.1:0-2075 GCA_036402715.1 Candidatus Limnocylindrales bacterium | reverse complement strand
GGTCCGGGCGGTTCGGCGCGTGAGCACCGTCGCGCCGCGCCGTCGCCGCGCCCGCTTCAGCTCAGGCGCGCATACGTGGCGGGTGCCCGCTTGACGAACCGGCCGTGGCCCTTTCGCCCGGTGAACGCTCCGTCGCGAACGATGACCATGCCGCGCGACATGACGACGTCGCTCGCACCCTGGACCTCGCGGCCCTCGTAGCAGGAGTAGTCGACGTCCATGTGGTGCGTTCGCGCGGAGATGCGGCGCTTCCGCCGCGGGTCGTAGATGACGATGTCGGCATCCGAGCCGACGGCGATCGCTCCCTTCGCCGGATACATCCCGAAGAGCTTCGCCGGCGCCGTGGAGATGACGTCGACCCAGCGCTCCTTCGACAGCTTCCCGGCAACGACGCCGCCGTCGTGGAGGAGGTCGACGCGATCCTCGACGCCGGGCAGTCCGTTCGGGACCTTCCGGAAGTCGCCGCGACCCAGCTCCTTCTGGCCGTGGAAGTCGAACGGGCAGTGGTCCGTCGACACCACCTGGAGATCGTCCTTGATGAGCCCCTTCCACAGCTCCGGCTGGTGATCCTTCGTCCGAAGCGGCGGCGAGCAGACGAACTTCGCGCCCTCGAAGCCACCGCCCATGTCGTCGAGCGACAGGAACAGGTACTGCGGGCACGTCTCGGCGAAGACCATCGCGCCTCGGTCGCGCGCGCCGCGGACGGCGTCGAGCGCATCGCGCGCGGAGAGGTGGACGATGTAGACGGGGACGCCGGCGGCCTCCGCCAGGCGGATCACCCGGTTCGTCGCCTCGCCCTCGAAGATCGGGTAGCGGGCGACCCCGTGGTAGTAGGGATCCGTGTGGCCGGCGGCGACCTCGTCACCGGCGACGACGTCGATCGCCATCCCGTTCTCGGCGTGCATCATGATCAGGCCGCCGTTCTCGCGGGTCCGCTGCATCGCCCGGAAGATCGCGCCATCGTCGCTGAAGAAGACGCCCGGGTACGCCGTGAAGAGCTTGAAGTCCGGGATCCCCTCGCCGACGAGCTGGTCCATCTCCCGCAGCGAGTCGTCGGTGACGTCGCTGACGATCATGTGGAAGCCATAGTCGGCGACGGCGTTCCCCTCCGCCTTGGCGTGCCACGCGTCGAGCCCCTCGCGGAGCGACTTGCCCTTCGACTGGACGGCGAAGTCGACGATCGTCGTCGTGCCACCGAACGCGGCCGCGCGCGTCCCGGTCTCGAACGTGTCCTTGGCGAACGTGCCCCCGAACGGCAGCTCCATGTGGGTGTGGACGTCGATCGCGCCCGGGATGACGTATTTCCCGCGTGCGTCGATCGTCGTCTCCGACGTGATGCCCTGGCCCTGCAGGTCCGCGCCGATGGCGGCGATCCGCTCGCCGTCGACGAGGACGTCCGCGACGCTCGAGCCTTCGGCCGTGACGATCGTGCCGTTCGTGATCAGCGTTCGCATCGTTCCTCCGACTCCCGCCCTCAGGTCGTCGGAGGATAGCGAATGACCGGGTGACGCGGCAGAGCGCCGCGGGGTCCGGCCGCCGCGACCGCGAGCCGGCCCGCGGGACGGACGGTCAGGTCGCGACGATGACCACCACTGCCGTCCGGACGAGCGGCGGGTTGAGGACGATGAACAGCAGGACGAGGAGCGCGACCAGGACGACCACCTCGAGCAGGTGACGGAGTCGTCGGTCGCGACGGACGGAGCGCCCCTCGAGGTCCCACCAGGGGTCGCGCCGGCCGATCGGCAGGCGGAATCGTGACGACAGCACGGGCTCCTCCGCGTGGAAACTGGAGCGCCGAGTGTCGCTCGGGACGGGGTCCCGCTGTCGACCCGAACGTCCGGCCTACCGAGCCCTCCGGTCCCCACCGGACCGCTCGTCGAGACGCGTTGCCGGTGCCCGGAATCACCGCGCCGCGAGCCGGCGGACGCCTGTGCGGTGAAACAACGCTGCAACGCCCGGCGCCGGGCGGCTCGATCGACGCCGCGCAGCAGTTCGCACGATTCCGATGCGGTGCCCCGGCTCTGCGGAAGCAGAGGTGCAGGTCGCCATCACCAGGAGTCAACGAATGACGGAAG
>DASWSI010000028.1:0-2348 GCA_036402715.1 Candidatus Limnocylindrales bacterium | reverse complement strand
CTCGGTCGCCGGCGGTCAGTGCACCGCGGGATCTCGAATCCTCGACGGCTACCGGGCGCCGTACGACGCGCACATCACGGAGCGGCTCCGATCCGCGGGCGCCGTGATCGCCGGCAAGACGAACATGGACGAGTTCGCGATGGGCTCGTCGACGGAGCACTCCGCGTTCGGCCCGACGGCGAACCCGTGGGCGCTCGACCGGGTCCCGGGCGGCTCGTCCGGCGGGTCCGCGGCGGCGGTCGCGGCGTACCACGTCCCGTTCGGGCTCGGGACGGACACCGGCGGGTCGATCCGGCAGCCAGCGGCGCTCTGCGGCGTGGTCGGGCTCAAGCCGACATACGGCCGGGTCAGCCGATACGGGATCGTCGCCTTCGCGAGCAGCCTCGACCAGATCGGGCCGTTCGGGCGTGACGTGCGCGACGCCGCCGCCCTGCTCCACGCTGTCGCGGGGCGGGACGAACGCGACTCGACGTCCGCCCCTGTCCCGGTTCCCGACGAGCTCCTCGCCCTTCCGGAGGACGACGCGGCCGCGTCGGCGCTCCGCGGCAAGCGACTCGGGCTGCCCCGCGAGTACTTCGTGAACGGGATGGAGCCGGGCGTCGAGGCGCGGATCCGCGAGGCTGTGGCCGCGCTCGAGGCGGCCGGCGCGACCGTCGAGGAGGTGTCGCTGCCGCACACCGACTACGGCCTGGCCACGTATTACATCGTCGCGCCGGCGGAGGCGTCCGCGAACCTGGCTCGCTATGACGGCATCCGGTACGGGCCGCGCCTCGGCGACGGCGACGTCCTGACGAACTACCTCGCGACCCGCGGCACGGGTTTCGGGGCAGAGGTCAAGCGGCGGATCATGCTCGGGACCTACGCCCTGTCCGCCGGCTACTACGACGCCTACTACCTCAAGGCGCAGAAGGTCCGGACACTGATCAAGGGCGACTTCGACGCGCTCTTCGCCGCGGGCTTCGACGCCCTCGTCGCGCCGACATCGCCCACGGTGGCATTCCCGCTCGGTGCGCGGCTCGCGGATCCGGTGGCGATGTACCTTTCTGACGCCTGCACGCTGCCGGTGAACATGGCCGGGCTGCCGGGCCTTTCCGTGCCATGCGGGCTGTCCGAGGGACTCCCGGTTGGCCTCCAGCTGATCGGCCCCGCGTGGTCCGAGCTCGAGCTCTTCCGGCTCGGTCGCGGCTACGAGGCAATCACCGCCGACGCCGAATGGCGACGCATCGAGCCGACGGATCTCGCGGCGGCGGACGACCCGGCGGCCGTGACGCCCGCCGAGCGCTCGCGCTCGCTCGCGGCAATGCGGGGCTGAGGGAGAAGCGATGGCAACCGAAGCGGAGCGCGTCGAGCCGGCGCTCCTCGCAACCGACGAGCAGGCCGGCCCCGCCGGCGCAGCAGCCGGGACCGCGCGGGACCCGCTCGCGCGCCGGGTGCGCGAGGTCCCGCCGTCCGGCATCCGACGCTTCTTCGACATCCTCGCCACGATGGACGACGTCATCAGCCTCGGGGTGGGGGAGCCGGACTTCGACACGCCGCCGCAGATCGTCGAAGCCGGCGTCCGTTCGCTCCGTGGCGGCCGGACGCACTACACGAGCAACTACGGAACGCTCGAGCTGCGGCGGGCGCTGTCGGCGCACCTCGAGCGCCGGTACGGCGTGCACTACGACCCCGCAACGGAGCTCCTCATCACCGTCGGCGCATCCGAGGCCGTCGACCTCGCGCTTCGCGCAACGTGCGATCCGGGCGACGAAGTCGTCCTGCACGAGCCGTCGTACGTGGCGTATCCGCCCGCGATCACCTTCGCCGGCGGCGTCGTCCGCTTCGTCCCGACCCGACTCGCGGACGACTTCGCGCTCGATCCCGCCGCGGTCGAGGCCGCGATCACGCCGCGGACGAAAGCCCTCTTCCTGGGCTATCCGTGCAACCCGACCGGCGCCGTCCTGCCGGACGAGGTCCAGGACGAGCTCGCGCGGATCGCGGTTCGCCACGACCTGCTCGTCTACAGCGACGAGATCTACGACCGCCTCTCGTATGGCTCGTACCGCCACCGGGCGATGAGCGCCCTGCCCGGGATGCGCGAGCGGACCATCCTCATGGGCGGCTTCTCGAAGGCCTACGCGATGACGGGCTGGCGAGTCGGCTTCCTCGCCGCACCCGCGCCGATTCTCGAGGGGATCGTGAAGGTCCACCAGTACGGGATCATGTCGGCTCCCACCACCGCCCAGGACGCCGCGCTCGTCGCGCTGACGACCGCCGAACCGGACGTCGAGCGGATGCGCCTGGAGTACGACCGCCGCCGCCGGCTCCTCGTCGACGGCCTCAACCGGCTCGGGCTGACGACGTTCGAG
>DASWSI010000027.1:0-4299 GCA_036402715.1 Candidatus Limnocylindrales bacterium | reverse complement strand
CGCGGGATCGACGACGTGCTCGAGCGAGTGGTGGAACCAGACGACATCGAACCTGCCGTCGATGTCCTCGATCCGCTGCTTCCGAACCGCGACGCCCTCGACGACGACATCGTGCTCGATGAACGGGTCGACGCCGAGGAGATTCGTGAATCCCAGCGCCCGAAGCGCGATGAGCCGGTTCGGAATGGGGCCGCAGCCCACGTCGAGGACGCCGCCGCGAAGCGACCGAACGCCCCATCGCTGGAACGAGCCGCGCCAGCGCCGGAAGCCGGCCGGCGGCACGACGAGGCGGCGCGCGACTCGTGCCGCGAGATGTCCCGTGCCCGAGAAATGCGGCCGAACCGCGAGCCCGACGAGGGCTCGGTGGAGCGCGCCGCCAGGCAGCATGTCCTCGGGCAGCCGCTCGTAGTGGTAGCGGGCGGGATAGTGGCGACCGAGGTCCGTCGGCACGTCGTCGATCCCGATCGTGCCGCACGAGCCGCAGATCGTGTAGCCGAACGACTCGCGGGTCCCGAACATCATCTCGCGGAGCTGCACGCTCGCGGCGGCCGTGGTCGAGCGGCACACGCCGCAGCGTCGATCCCGCGCGGGGCCGGCAACGTGGGCGTCTGGGGCCTCCGGGCTTCGAGCGGCGATCCCCGTCATCGCGGCCGCTCCCGGCGTCCCTCGACGAGCGGCAACAGCGACGCGAGGAGCTCGTCCGCCCGGTGCTCGAGCGTGTGCCGGGCAAGCACCGCGGCGCGCCCGCGTTCGACGTATGGGCGCCGCAGCTCCGGGTCCGCGAGAAACCGGTCGACCTTGAGCGCGAGGTCGGCGGGATCGGTATAGGTCATGACTCCCCCATCGAATTCACCATCGAGCCCGGGCACCGTGTCGGAGATGACGAATGCCCCTGCCGCGAGCGCGTCGTACAGCCGGTTGTTGATGAGCCCCGCCTCCACCGATTCCAGCCAGTGGTCGTTGAGGACGATCCCCGCGTTCGCGTAGTAGCCGGGCAGGTCGCGATTCGCGACGACCTTGCCGCGGACCGCGGCGGGATCCACGAGCTCTGGCTCCCAGCCGCCGCCGTAGACCGCGAGATCGTGGCGGCTGGGGCTGACGTCGTCGATGATCGTCCGCCTCGTGCCCCGCGAGTTGCCCACGAACAGCAGCTCGTGGTCGGGCCCGTCGGTCGGCTTGAACCGCTCCGGATCCGTCGCCTGGTGGAGCGACCGGACATCGACGCCGGTTCTCGCCGAGAGCCGCGCGGCAAGCGCGTCGGACGCCGCGAAGACGCGGTCGTAGCGCCGGCACAGCTCGTCCGTCACGAGCTCCGGGTGGTAGAGGATCCAGAGCGCGTTGATCTGCGTCGGGCGCGGATCGAGCTCGTACCGGCCCCACAGGTGGATGACGACGTCCTCGCGCGCGGTCGCCGCCGCGGTCCACTGGCGCTGGAAGTAGACCGACGTGGGGTGGCCGCGCCGCTCGAACTGCCGCTGCAATCCACGGGCGAGGTGGTAATCCCCCGACGGCTCCGCGACATCCCACCGCAGCGCCTGGACCATGATCGCCATCCGCGTGGCCGACGCCCACGCGACGACCGCATCGCGGATGCCGCCGGCCGGCGGCCACGCACCCGTGCCGGTGTCGATGACCGTTGCTGTCTTCGCGCTCCGTTTCGTGACGGCGGTCGCCGTCGCGTCGTCACGGACGACGACGATGTCGAACCCATCGAACCAGTCCGTGCCGGTCCACTCGTCGACGGAACCCCGGATCACCGCGACGGTGATGACGTCGCGCGCGAGGCGTCGCGGGTCGACGTCCGGGGCCGCGACGATGGCGATGTCCGCCGCGTCGTCCGTCGTCCCCGCCGCGACCATCTCCCAGCCGAGCCCCGAAAGGCCCGTCGCGACGCCGGCCGAGGAGTCACCGGAGCCTTCGCCACTCTCCAGGACGACGGCGCGGATCGGGTCTGCGCCGGTGCCAGCGCCGCTGGCGCGGAGCCGTGCGACGAGCGCTTCCCGGTACGAAGCCGGGTCGCCGGGGGTCGCGGGGCTCGCCGGCGTCGCGCGATCGGCCGCGCCCGCACGCGCCGCGGTTGCGGTCTTGCGCCCGGCGTCGCGTCGCGCAGCCTCGCTCGACCCGCGCCGATGGATCAGCCGGTCGGCCGCGCGAACGGCTCGGAGCGCGAGGCGGACGGCTCGGCGCCGGCGGAGGCCGTCGAGCGTTTCTCGCGCCGCGTCGCGCTGCTGGATGGCCTCGTCGCGCTGGGCCCGGATCGTGGCGACCTCGGCGCGGCGCTGCCTGGCGAGCTCGAGCGCCTCGCGCATCCGCGCGGCGCGAAGGTTTGTCGCCTCGGCGAGGATCCTTTCGGGCGGCGTGCCGGTATTCGTCGCAGCACCGGTCGCGGTGTCCGTCGCGGCAGCGTCCCTCTCTGTCCGTAGCGCCACGCGTTCATCGTACGCAGGTGGTGGCGCCGCCGGGCGCGACATCAGCCGCCGTTGACGCAGAACTCGTTGCCCGCGGGATCGGCGAGGACCGTCCACCGGAAGTCGCCCATGCTCCGCTCCGCGAGGACCGTCGCTCCCAGGCCGGTCAGGCGGTGGACCTCCGCCGCCATGTCGTCCGCCCGCAGGTCGACGTGGACCCGGTTCTTCCCGACCTTCGGCTCCGGGACCTTCTGGAAGAGCATGCCGGGCTGGCCGCTGCCGGCGATCGGATCGAGGGCGACGAACTGCTCGTTGACTCGCCGCGGCGCGAGGCCAAGCGCCGCGGACCAGAACGGCACGACCGTCTCGTGATCGGCGCAGTCGACGACGACCTCGACGATTCGAAGCCCCGGCGTCCGCGTCGCCTCCGTCAGCGCCAGCTCCTCGCGACGTCCGGATAGAGGCGGACCCGCCGGTACGGCTCGCGGCCGCGTGACCGCGATACGAGGTTCGCGCGCTCCGCCATCTGGTGCTGGAGCCGCCTGATGTACGCGTTCTGCGGCGAGAGCTCGACGGGCTCGGACTGCTTCAGGACGACGTCGATCGCGTCCTCCGTCTCGCGGAGCGCGGCCTCCCGGGGGTCGACCTCGAGCGAGAAGATCGAGGTGAGGCTCGCCTGCATCTGGACCATCGTGTTGCTCTTGAGGACGTAGATCGGCAGGCCGCGCTCCTCCGCCTCGCGCAGCATCGGTGTCTTCTGCTTGTACTCGTTCTTCAGCGTCATCACGACGTCCGCCTCATCGACGTCGCGGGCGATGATGACCGGGAGCTGGAGCTCGCGGACCGCCTGCTCGAGGCGCTTCCGGCTGATCCCCTGCGGGATGACGCGGAGTGTCGGGAGCGAGCTCGCGGCCTCGAGGAGGAGCGGCTCGCCATCCTCGGCGCCGTCGGCAACCGCCTCGAGGACGCCGTTCGTCGGCGAGTCGTCATCGTCGTCCTCGTCGACGTCGGCATCGATGTCACTTTCCGCGACGTTGACGGGGCCCGTTCCCTCGTCCGCCCTGAGAGCGGTGAGCGCCCGCGACGCCTGGTCGCGCCACGCGCGCTGCCGCTGGAGCTCGCGACTGTCGCGCGCCCGGGGCTCCACGACGGGGACCGCCCCGCGCTCGAGCGGCCCGCGATCGGCGATCTCGCCCGCGACGAACGGCAGCTCCTCGACGACGGCCTGCGCCCGCGACCCGCGGCGCGGAGGCGTTCCTTCCGGCGGCACCGCGAACCGCTCGCCGGGCAGCGTCGATCCGCCGCGTCCCCCGCCGGCGCTTGCGCCGCCGGGCCCCGCGTCCGTCCGCGACGATCCTGAGCCGCCGCGATTCTGTCGCCATCCGCCGGACTGCCCCGGCCGGTAGCCCGGCCTGAAGCCGCCGCGGTCCGCCTCGCGATACCCGCCGCCGCCGCCGCGATACGGGCTCTCGCCCCGCCAGCCCGGCTCCGTCCGCCAGCCCTGCCCGGAGCCGACGAGCCCGGCGAACCGCTCCGTGCCGGCCTGGTCGCGGGGCGACGGCTTCGGGCGTGACTGCGAGCGGTGGACGCCCTCGTCGTCCCGCCAGCGGAGCTCCGGGGCGATCGGGTCGCCGCGAAGGAGGTTGTCGACCGTCTCGCCGACGTCCGCATGTGCGAGGACGCGGTCGCGATCCTGGATCTCGACGATGACGTCGAACGTCGGCGGCGCCTTGCGCTCGAGGACGCTCTTCTGCGTCCGCCGGCGGCGCGCCTCCTCGTCGCCGAGGGTGACGCTCTGGATCCCGCCGATGAGGTCCGACAGCGTCGGGTTCAGCATCAGGTTGTCGAGGTTGTTGCCGTGCGCCGTGCCGATGAGCTGGACGCCGCGCTC
>DASWSI010000026.1:0-2696 GCA_036402715.1 Candidatus Limnocylindrales bacterium | reverse complement strand
AGCTGGCCGATCGGGTAGCCGCGGTAGAGGAGGCGACCGTTCTCGCCGTCGACGAGCCCGATCGCGCTCTCGGCGCCCACGACTCCCGCGAGGCCGGGCGAGAAGGGCCGGGTGTCGGTGGGCTCGGGGGCTCGGGTCGCGGTCGATTCGTTCGTTGTCATCGCGAGGATCGTACCCCGGGCTGGCATGCCGGACCCGAGCGGGGCCACGGCGCCGGGCGCTGCCCGGTCAGCGGCGCGAGTCGCGCGTGACTGCGCCGATGACCAGCCTGACGAGCACAGCGCCGACGAAGGCGACGACGACGGCACCGAGGAAGCCGCTGGGGTCGCCGACGTGCAGCTCGCGCGCAAGGTAGCCGCCGACGAGCCCGCCGAGGACTCCAACGAGAAGGTTGGCGACGCAGCCGCGCGCCGCGCGATTCGGAACGACGATGGCCGACAGCCAGCCGGCGAGCAGTCCCACGACGAGCCATCCGAAGAGGTCCATGGCGCGAGTGTCGCACGCCGGCGGGGTCACCCGGCGAGGAAGGGCTCGACCTCCGCGACAAACCGATCCGGATGCGTGTGGTGCGCGGCGTGCCGCGCGCCCGGGATCGTGACGACTCGCCCGTCGCGCAGCCGCGCGTCGAGCGCCTCTGTGGCGGCACGGAACGCGGGCAGGCTCTCCCCGCCGAGGAGCTGGAGCACCGGGATCGCCACGGCACCGAGAGCATCGAGGCCCGCCGCGTCCGACGCCTCCGCCTCGAGCTCACGGACGATCGTCGGCGCGGCCGCGACCCTGGCCGGCCAGACGGGATTGGCGCGGTAGCTGTCGATGTCGGCCGGCGTCATCCCCACGACCTCGTCGAGAAACGTCTCGAACAGGGCCGCCGGACCCCGGGCCGCGAGAATCGCCGCGAGCCGCGCCGGAAGGTCGCGCTCCTGGTACGGCGCATCGGCCGCGGGCGGCGCTCCCTCATAGACGACGAGCCGCCGAATGGGCCGATCGTCCGCGAGCGCCGCACCGAGCGCGACGCGTCCCCCGAACGAGTGACCGACGACGTCCGGCGCGTCGCCGCTACCCGTCGCGACCGAGCGCGCGACCGCGGCCACGTCCTCGAACTCCCGCTCGATGGAGTACACGGCCGCGTCCCCGCTCGCCCCGCGGCCACGCCGGTCGATCGCGTGAACACGGAATCGCTCGGCGAGCTTCGGCCCGATGACGCGGAAGGTCGTGTGGTCGGCCGCAGCCCCGTGGACGAGGATCAGCGGCGGACCGTCGCCGGAGGAGAAGACGGCGATTCGGGTGCCGTCGGCTGAGGTGACGAACCGCGGTGGTGGCTCGGGCATGGCCCGGAGCCTACTTGAACGTCCCCGCCTTGATCGAGCCGACGATGGCCTTCATCCACGAGACCATCTGCGGATCGCGGAGCTCGTCCATCGCGTAGTTCGTGTTGCGCCAGGTATGGAACGCGATTCCCTTGGCGCCGAGGTACGAGAACCCGTCGCGGACCTCCCGGTTCAGGAGCGTCCACGTGGGGCGCTGCTTCTTGTGCGTCGACGGCGCGAGGTACTTGTGTGTCTGGACCATGAGCCAGACCGGCACGCCGGGGGTCCGGGACGCAACGTACGACTTCACCTTCGGGAACCAGGTCGAACCGCCGGTCAGGTACGTCGTGTTCGTGCCGTTCGTCGTCTCGACCGGGTACCAGTCGACCATCACAACGTTCGCCATGCCGGCGGTGTACGGGTTGGTCGACGCTCCGAAGTGCGGGATGTCGCCGAAGAGCGCCATGACGGGGTGGTTCGGATCAGCGGCCTTGAACGCCGAGTAGAGCGACCGGATCTCGGACGCGTTGACGTGGCTGATCGCCGGTTCCTTGACGGACAGGTAGCCCCACGTCGCCGGGTGGCTCTTGACCTTGTTCACCCACGCCGCGACCTTCGACGGGTAGACGACGCCGGTCGAGTAGTCGACCGTGTCGGGGAACGAGAAGATGACCTTGAGGCCGCACGCCTGCGCGACGTTCAGGTAGTTCACCGCGTTGAACGTCCCGGCCGCGTTCTTCAGGACGGCGGTCGCCCCGAGCGTGCAGATCCCGTTCGTGTTGGCCTGGAGGTCCGCGACGGGGACCTCCTGGAGGACCGTGTACGTCGGGACGACTGCCGTGTTGCGCTCAGCCGAGGGCCGAACGGTCGGGGAGGTCTGCGTCACCGCGCCAGCGGGCACCGCACCGACTGCCACGACGGCGGCCATCGCGACGATCACGGCGAGCGTTCGCCGGCGGGATCGATGAGTCAGTCCAGTTCGCACGGCGAGATCGTGGCCGCCGCGGAGTGCGGCGGCCACTCCCCGGATGGGTGGATCGCCGACGCAAGAGTCCTTTGCACCGGCGCACCGCCGGCCCCGCGGGTCAGGTCGGGGCGTGCTCCGATGTGCGCGCGCCGGCCGGGAGCCGTGCGGCCGCGGCCTGGTCGACGATCCACGTCGCGCCGCCGCGGCGGACGAGCTGGGCGGGCCAGCGCCGCGGGTCCCGGGTGGTGCCGAACACCTCGGCGAGGACGGCTGACTTCCCGGAGCCCGTCACGACGGCGAGCACGTCACGAGCGACGTCGAGGATCGCCGGGTTGAGGGTCACCCGCGGCACGTGCGGCTCAATGTGCGTGGGGCCCGGGATCGCCATCGCCCACGCCGTGCTGTCGAAGGCCTCCGACCCC
>DASWSI010000025.1:0-4227 GCA_036402715.1 Candidatus Limnocylindrales bacterium | reverse complement strand
CGGCCGGCGCCCGAGGTGACGTCGATCCTCACGGCCGAGGGGCTGTCCGAGCTCCAGGCCCTCACGGCGCGCGTGTACGTCGACCGCTCGATCGTCGACTACGCGGTCGCGCTGACCGCCGCCACGCGCAACCCGGAGCAGGTGGGGCTGCCGAAGGTGAAGCCGTTCATCGCCTACGGCGCGAGCCCGCGCGGCTCGATCAACCTCGTCCACGCCGCCCGCGCGCTGGCGGTCGTCCGCGGTCGCCGCTACGTCCTCCCGTCCGATGTGACCGAGCTCGCCCGCGACGTGCTGCGCCACCGCATCGTGCCGAGCTTCTCCGCGCTGGCGGACGAGGTGACGGCGGACATGATTCTCGACCGCGTCATTCCGGCGGTCGCCGTCCCGCACCTGACCGCGGACGAGGCGTCGGCATGATGCCTCGGCAGCTCTCGGCACGGCGGTCGAAGGCCGAGCCGGGGCCCGGCCCGACGCCCGAGGCGCTCCTGCGGGCGCTCGACGTCACCGTGGGGCGGCGGATTCGCAGCCTCGTCCCCGGCGAGTTCCGCGCGACCGATCTCGGTGGCGGAACGGAGCTCGCCCAGGTGCGGCCGTATGAGCCGGGCGACGACGTCCGGCGCATCGACTGGAATGTCACGGCGCGGACGACGGTCCCGCATATCCGCGTCCACGTTCCGGAGCGGGCACTGACGACATGGCTCGTCCTCGATGTCTCCGGGTCGATGACGTTCGGGACCGCGGATCGCCGGAAGGCCGACGTCGCGGAGGGCGTCGCGATCGCCGTCGGCCACGTCGCGACGCAACGCGGCAATCGACTCGGGGTGGTGACGTTCGGCGGCGACGCGGACCGTCGCGTCGCGGCACGTGGCGGTCGCGACGGGCTACTGGCGGTGCTTCTCGCGGCACGCCGGTCGAGCACCGGCGGCGCAGCCGGCGCCGCGGAGCGCGGAGCTGCCCCGGCGGCGCTTCCGGCCGCGACGACGCTCGAGCGCGCGCTGCGATTCGTCGCCTCGGCGGCGCCGCGCGGCGGGCTCGTCGTCGTTGTCTCCGACTTCCGCGGGCCGCGTGACTGGCAGCGCGCGCTCGGAGCGGCCGCGGCAAGACACCACACGATTGCGATCGAGATCCGCGATCCGCGCGAGGACGATCTCCCCGACGTCGGCGACCTGACGCTCATCGACGCGGAGACGGGCCGCGAGGTTCGCGTCGACACGTCGTCGCGCCGGCTGCGCGAGACGTTCGCGGCGGCGGCGACCGCGGAGCGCGCGACGCTGAGTCGCGAGCTGCGCCGCGTCGGGGCACGGCACGTCGTCCTGTCGACGTCCGGGAGCTGGCTGCGATCGCTCGCCGCGCAGATGCGACTCCTCGGGATCGCGTCATGACGTTCGCGTCGCCGGAGCTCCTCGTCGCATTGCTCGTCGTGCCGCTGGCGCTCGGGGTCTATCTCCTCGTCCAGCGTCGGCGGTCCCGGTACGCGGTGAGGTTCACGAACGTGGACCTGCTTGCGAATCTCGTCCCGCGGACCCCGTCGTGGCGGCGCCATGTCCCGCCGGTGCTGTACCTCGCCGCGATCGTCGCGCTCGTGTTCGCGCTGGCCCGGCCGTCGATGACGCTTCCCGTCCCGCGCGAGGAGGCCACGATCATCCTGACGATGGACATCTCGCGATCGATGATCGCGACGGACGTCTCACCGACCCGGCTCGCGGCTGCCCAGGACGCAGCAACGAAGTTCCTCGACCTGCTGCCCGCGAAGTTTCGGGTCGGGCTCGTCGCGTTCTCGACGCAGGCGCAGATCATCGTGTCGCCGACAACCGATCGGGCCGCACTTCGCGACGGCCTTGCGGCCCTGCGTGCCAACGGCGGCACCGCACTCGGCGATGCGATTGCGCTGTCACTCGACGCGGCCGGGCTCAACGCGGTCGTGACGCCGACGCCAAGCGGTGGCGTTCCCGGCGCGTCGGGCGCACCGAGCCAGGCACCGGGCGCAGGCAGCTCGCCTTCGGCGACCCCGCAGGCGTCGGGCTCGCCATCGCCGTCCGCGACACCGTCGCAGCCGCCGTTGGTCGCGACCGTCCTGTTGTCGGACGGCGCCAACTCGACGGGACGGCTCCAGCCACTCGACGCCGCGCAGCAGGCGGCGGCACTGAACATGCCCGTCTACACGATCGCGCTCGGCACGCCGAACGGGACCGTCGAGATCCCGAACCAGTACGGCCAGCTCCAGCAGCTGTCCGTGCCGCCGGATCCCGACACGCTGGCCGCGATCGCGGAGATCACCGGCGGCCGCTTCTTCCAGGCCCCGTCGGCGAATGACCTCGCCGATATCTACAAGAGCCTCGGCTCGAAGGTGGGCTTCACGAACGAGGAGCGCGAGGTCACACAGCTCTTCGCCGCGGGCGCGCTCGTCCTCGTCCTCGTGGGTGGCGGGCTCGCGGCCCACTGGTTCAACCGATTTCCATGAGCCGCTCGCGCGCGGCGGACGCTCGAGGGTTGGGTTCGGTCCGACGCAGTCACCGCGGAACGGCCGGTCCGCGGTCGAAAAGCAGCCGCTCGGAGGGCTCTGTATGGCATGACCACCGCGACCCCGACAACCTTCCGAACAAAAGGAGATTCGCATGGACTGGGATGACCAGCCGACCGAACCCAACGCACCCGTGACCGGGCAACCCACCGTCACCCCGACCGGCCGAGGTCTCGGCGGAATCCGCCGCGGCCTCATCACCGGCGTCCTGTCGGCCGGGCTGCTGATCGCTGGAGTGGCCGCGGTCAATGCCGCGAGCCCGGACCCGTCCGCGTCCGCGGCGCCGGGGGCGTCGCAGCCCTCCGGCGGCGGCACCGCGCCGTCCGTCCGGCCCCGCGGCGGCGCGGGCCATCTCTGCCCCGGCGGGGGCAGCGGCGGCGGCGCCGCGCCGGGATCCGGTTCCACCAACCCAACCCCTGGCAGCTCGGCAGGAGCCTCCGGCTCCGACGCCTGACATTTCCGGTGGCAGCCCGCGAATTGCGGGTTGCCACCGCGCCCCGAGTGACGGCGCTGCAATGCGCGGCGGCCGCGGCCGCCGATCCTCGTGTGGGACCGCGGCCAACGATTCCCTGCCCGACCCGAAGCGCAGGTGATTTCCGTGGCTCGACCCGATACGTTCGCGACCCGCCAGCTGCTCGATCCGCTTACCGCGTACCCGCGGCCGCCATTCCCGGCCCAGGCGCAGCAGCTGCCCGGGGGCGACGACCTTCTCGAGCCGCCGCCGGACCACGGCCAGGACTCCTACGTGGGCAATGGCCGGCTCGCGGGGCTCGCGACGGTCGTGACCGGCAGCGACAGCGGCATCGGCAAGGCCGTCGCGATCGCGTTCGCGCGCGAAGGCGCGGATGTCGTCATCTCGTACCTCGATGAGGGCGAGGATGCCGCGGCCACCATCAAGCTCGTCGAGGACGAGGGCCGGCGCGCGATCGGTGTGGCCGGCGATCTCCAGGACGAGGCGCACTGCCGTCGCCTCATCGAGCAGACGCGCGACGAGTTCGGGCGGATCGACATCCTCGTCAACAACGCCGCGTTTCAGCAGCGGCGCGAGCAGATCGAGGAGATCCCGACCGACGAGTGGGAGAAGACGTTCCGGACGAACATGACCTCGACGTTCGTCCTCTGCCGCGAAGCGGTGAAGTCGATGGAGTCCGGCGGATCGATCATCAACGTCAGCTCGATCCAGGCGAGCCAGCCGTCGTCATCGCTCCTCGCGTACGCCTCGACGAAGGGTGCGCTCGTCACGTTCTCGAAGGCGCTATCGACGATGCTCGCGCCCCGCGGAATCCGCGTCAACGTCGTCGCTCCGGGACCCGTGTGGACGCCACTCGTCGCGGCGACGACCGCGCCGGAGGAGCTGAAGCAGTTCGGCGCGGACGTCCCGCTCGGACGACCGGCTCAGCCGGCCGAGCTCGCCGGAGCGTTCGTGTTCCTCGCGTCGCCGGAGGCGAGCTTCATCACCGGCGCGGTGCTTCCGGTGACCGGCGGCGAGTTCTTCGTGTAGCTCCTCGCACGGTGCCGTTGCGCACCGGTTCTCACCGGGCGGGTATTGCGGCATCGCGACCCGCTCGGCGACGCTCGCCGAGCCGTCCCGACAGGTGGCGGCGAACCGGGCGTCGCCCATCCCCTGGGCGGCGTCCGGCCTCGTTGCTCGTCGCGACGGGCGACGTCGTGACGCGGCCGCTCGCGCCGGAGCCGCGATCTCGCGC